>SKRK01000274.1 GCA_007118525.1 Balneolaceae bacterium | reverse complement strand
GCACCGGAGGGCATGATACCGCCATCCGTAAAATGGTCGTTTTACATTGGGGGCGCAATCTTTTTGGTCGCTGTTGCGTGGACTGTATTTCGATCGCATGAATATTCTCCGGAGGAACTCGAAGAATTCGAGAAATATGAAGATGATTTGCTCGATGATGCAGATGAAGTGAAAAGAGAGATTCCGATTTTACCCGGTGAAGGTCAGAAAAAAATCACCTTCGGCTATAGTTTCACTTTTATTGGATTGGCTACTACATATTGGGTCTATGCCGGCAATTATGATATTGAGCTATATATTTTAACTGTTGGGCTCACTGTACTGGGGCTGATCTCTCTGGCAGCAGGTTTTCTACAGAGAAGCGGAAAAATTGAGCAGGGGCTTGTGGTGGTGGCACACGACTTTCTAACCATGCCGAAAACCATGATTCAACTTGCTGTAGTTCAGTTCTTTTCCTGGTTTGCACTATTTGCAATGTGGATTTACACCACTGCTGCTGTAACGTCTCACATTTATGGCACCAGCGATACCACATCAGTGCTATACAATGAAGGAGCCGACTGGGTTGGAATTCTTTTCGCTGTCTATAATGGCTTCGCAGCGCTCATTGCCTTTGGCCTGGCGCCAATGGCAAAAGCCACCAGCCGAAAAACTCTTCACGCCATTGCCCTTGTGGCCGGTGGCCTTAGCCTGATATCCATCTACTTTATGTCGTCTCCAAATATGCTCATCATCTCTATGATCGGGATCGGACTTGCCTGGGCCAGTATTTTGGCCATGCCGTACGCCATTCTTGCCGGATCACTGCCGGCCAAAAAGATGGGGCTCTACATGGGGATATTTAACTTTTTTATTGTTATTCCCCAGATCATAGCCGCCAGTATGCTTGGTTTTATTACTCGTAACTGGTTCGGCGGCGAGGCAATCTACGCGCTGATGCTTGGTGGAGGGGCCATGATCATCGCAGCGGCATCCATGTACTTCGTAGATGATGTAGACGACCCTGACGAGCTGGCCAAACAAGCGTAATTTTCAGGGTTCTGAATTTCTTCAAACAGAATTAAACAATTTGAGTTTCCCCGAATGCACGGGATGCAAAAAATGAGCCCATTGGGATCCCGGGGTAAGATAAAAGTAAATTTAGTTGTTCCCCTTCGAGAGGCTGTAAGGCAATATAAATTAAATAGTGCCTATACACTTTTTTTACCACGAAGGCACGATCACACGAAGAACCACAAAGGGATAAATACCAATAGTAAATTCTTCGTGAAACTTTGTGTCTTCGCGTCTTCGTGGCCACTTTGCAGGCATGGTTTAAAACTTGAAATTTAGTTTTCTCGCACCTTCTCGAAGTGGACATTCTACTATTTGTTTCATCTTGAGATGGGGTCAATAGCATATCCCTCAAACTCATTACATCTTCAACTGAATTCCCCTTTAAAAGTCCGTATTATTAAGTAAATAAAAATTCCTTCTTAAATGAGACTTGACCCCAAATATTTCAATCTTTTTATAGGTATCTGTGCCTTACTCACGCTCATTGTGATTATTTACGGCACCATCAACTACTCTCAAAAACAGGTGCGGGAATTTCGGGAGAATATTGCAGAGGTTCAGATTGATACTCTCTCATTTGAACAGTATGAATTTACGGATAAACTGCTGCTAACAGAGCTGAAGGGTGAACCGGTGGTTATTCAGTTTTGGTCAACCTGGTCGGGCAAATCGATGGAGGTGAACCGTTTTCTTAATGAATACCACAAAGAGAATCCTGACCTGACCATTTTAGCTGCCGTTGTTCGTGATGACGATGGGCTGGTGATGGATTATGTAGAGGAACACTCCTACCCATTCAGATATGTAAGGGGTACGCCGCTCTTTCAGAAACTTTTAATACCGGGTGTGCCATCGCAAATTCTTATTGACCGCAACACGAATCTCTATTCAACCCTTGTTGGAGATGATCTGGTGGCATTGAAGGAGGAATTAGACCGCTTGATGAGAAATGAGTGAAACAACTGAATTTGTCAGCTTAAACGGCTCGATTTTACCGGCAGAAGAGGCACTGATACCGGCTCACACCTCCGGCATCTACTATGGTGCGGGCTGCTTTGAAACCTTTAAAGCAGATGAAAACCGAATCTTTAAATTCAAAGAACATGTTGATCGCCTGAATGGGGGACTGATCTATCTCGGGGTTGATCAGGGAGAGTTGATTCAACCGGATGAACTGAGGGAGAAGGTGTCAAGTCTTTTGACCCAAAACCGGCTCGATCAAAGTGCTGCCAGAGTTCGCATACAGGTATCACTTGCAGAAGTGAACGGCTACTCTGAAGATGAGAGCCCGAACCTGATTCACTTCATCACAGCCGCTGAAATAGATTCGAAGAGAACTCCGGTAAGTCTTACAGTTGTCAATACCAGAGTTGTTCCATCAGTCAGCCGGCCGGCTCATCTAAAGCTTAGCAACATGCTTCACTATAGAAATGCCTGGCGCGAAGCCAAACTGTTGGGAGCAGACGACGCCCTGATGCTTACTGTAAACGGGAACATTGCGGAGACGGCCATTGGAAATCTGTTCTGGAAAGAGGGACGTACGATATACACGCCCTCAACCCATTGTGATATCTTGCCCGGCATTATGAGAAACAGTGTAATTGAGATGATTTCAAAAATGGACCAATTTTCGATAAAAGAGGGTGAATACAGTTTGG
>SKRK01000314.1 GCA_007118525.1 Balneolaceae bacterium | reverse complement strand
TTCCCCATCTCGAGGGTCATCGTCTTCGCATATTTCTCTACATTGTTTCTGAGCACGCCGCCCGCATTTACCAGCAGCTTACAACGCTCATTTACAGGAATCTCTCGCCAGGATTCAAACGCCACCCTCGATTTTTCAAGGATATCGTTTACCTCCTTCTCAGTGTGCTCTTTGTAGGTGGCGATCTCTTTACCGTTGTGTGGATTGATGCTTTTGAATGTCATTTGTTTACTTTTTTTACTGAATAATTTGATTTTTCATGGTTCTGTAAGTCTCTTTCGTGTTACGATTTGACGGTTATCAGTTTTATGGCATCTCTTTAATTTACTAACCTGAGTTCGATTTAAAAATCTAAGCTTTTTCATAATTTGGGTAGGAGGTGCCACGCCCCGTAAGGGATCCCAATGGGAAAGTCACGAGGACACTAAGGTACACGAATTCCATACCAGGATAGAAACCCTTCGTGATTCTTTGTGTCCTCGTGACTTTTATAAAAAACAAATGGCCAATATCCTTGATACTGTCTTTTCTCACAGCCTCTACTGATCAGGCTCATTACCATCATTTTTAAATCGAACTCAGGTTACTATCAAATGGTGATGATGTAAATGATAAAGTGATGTTCTGATGTATCATTTACAGCTCAGAGTATCATACCGGCTAATTCTATGCATTGCAAGCTCGGCAAAATCACATTGCGAGTTTAATGTCTCTTATCTATCGAGTGATTTGATATTTTTCAAATTTATATTTTATTTACCCTTATATGTTGCCGTTAAGATACTTACATCACATATTGCATGCGATTTGAACAATCAAGATCGACAATTAAATATTGGAGGAAATGATGAGAGAACTAATAAAACCAATTGGATTACTTACCACACTGATACTATTTCTGTTTTCCAGCCCTGTACTTGGCCAGGAGTGGCACGATAACCACTTGATGCTCACACCTGATGAACTTGAATGGGGGCCTGTAGGATCCATGGGCGAGGGAGCTTCAATCGCATTTATTGAAGGCGATTTATCAAAGGAAGAACCCTTTACGTTCAGATTAAAACTTGAGCCGGGATATAAAATCAAACCACATATCCACCCGGAGTATGAGCGGGTGACCGTACTGGAAGGAACCCTCTACTTTGCCCATGGTGAGGAGTACAACCCGGAAGAAACCAGGAAGCTTCCCGTGGGTGGACTTGCCATTATGCCTCCAGGCGAACCGATGTTTGGTTACGTAGAGGAGAAAACGATAATCCAGCTGCATGGTAACGGGCCCTGGGGTATCGAGTATATCAATCCGGAAGATGATCCGCGACTGGCTGATGCCGGTAACTAATAATCAAAGATCTATACTTCCACTTATCAAACAGTATTATATGTGAAAGCCAATGCAAAAGGTATCAGTCTGGCAGAAGATTTCGGTAATTGCATGGTCGGATAATGCCATAGGAATTATCGTTATATTGTTGTTAATTCAAAATTTAATACAACACTTAACCTCGACTTTTAGGACATTTATTTATCGTATTTATAGTAGTTTAGCTCCCTTAAATCCCTCTCAATTATTAATCGAATTCTGGCAATTAAGTAATTCATCCCATAATGAGGCCAGCAACACAAACACCGGACCTTAAAAGCAGTTCATGCCAATCGGTTATTTGAATAAGGAGATAGACTTTGGGACTGCAAGAGAGTTGCGTCACTTGGTTTGGTAGCATGCCATAAAGTTGCCGGCTACCATCCAAACTTATTTTTGACATCCTTCCATGTAACAAGATACCTCTCAGTGCCCCGGGTACCCAGGAGAAAACTATAGGGTTTTAGATTTGGAATATTTTCGCAGATTATTTTTACAATGGCCAGGTAAGGTATGACCATTAACATGCCCGGCAGACCCCAAACCATTCCACCGGCAATAAGGAAAAAGATGGTTACAAGAGGATTGATCTGAACATACGACCCGGTAATGTTGGGTGTGAGAATATTATTTTCAAAAAACTGAACGATCAAAAACTGGAAGGCAACCGCAAGGGCCAAACCGGGTGACTGTGTGGCAATAACAAACAGAAAAACAATCCCGTAACCGATAACCGTACCGAGATATGGAATCAGGTTGAAAAATGCGGCTATTGCGCCCATCAGAAGCGCATACTCTATCCCGATCAGATAAAACCCGACTGAGTTGATGAACGCCAAAATCAGACATACTACAAAGAGCCCCTTCATATACCTGGGCACAACATGCGCGGTTTGGTCGGCAATATGCTGAACGATGTTCTCGTATTTCGAAACGAATACCCGGGAAATGAATTCACGGAATTTATTGCGATAAAACAGAATAAAAAATGTATAAACCGGTATCAGACCTATAATCAAAACGGTGTTGGCCGTGGCCGTAAATAACTGGCCAAGGTATTGGCCAAAATCCTGGAGATTTTCTATGGTCCTGTCAATCTGTAATTGGGTTATCCCCAACGAATTTTCGAGCCTTTCTTTCATCGCATCGAGATTTTCCGAAACCTGTTCCTGAATTTGCGGGAGGTCTTCACTGAAGGAATTGATCAGAAGTGCAAACCCAAACACGATTAAACCAATAATCAACAGGGATGAAAGAATTAGAAACAAGTTGGTAAGAAAACGCGGGAGGCCCCAATTTTCAAGGCGGTCGGCAGCCGGGTAAAGAGCATAGGCAAAAAGTATGGCAAAAAAGAG
>SKRK01000253.1 GCA_007118525.1 Balneolaceae bacterium | reverse complement strand
CATTACAGACTTTTCGGGCTCACCAGCCACTTCAGCCGGCAGCTACCGACACCTACATCACTCCATGATGGAACATTTACTTCAAAGCAGGCGATGGTAGCGGTAGGCACATGTTCATTGAATGGCTTGTCGGAAAGGGCAGCAATTGCGTTTTCGGTCATTGGGTTATGGCCAACCGTCATCACTACGTTCACATCTTCGCTTGCGCTTTGAATGGCATCCATGTAGGCCTTAGAACTGCCGTAGTAGAGATCTTCATTCCAGGTTATAACGCTCTCCTCCAGACCCAGTTCTTTAATCACTTCTAAAATCGTGGCTTTGGCTCTTGCAGCCGGCGAACTCACTATAAGGTCCGGAGTCATCGTGATCTCATTCAGATAACTGCCCATTTTCGGAGCATCCCCCTTGCCACGGCTGTTCAGCGGACGGTCAAAATCGCGCAGGCTGCTGTCACCCCAGGAGGATTTGGCGTGACGCATGAGAAGGATTGTCTTTTTTGATTTGGCTATGGTGTAAAACGTAATAATTAAAAACCAAAAGTACCATATTAAAGTGCCATTATCCTTGCTCGATACCGCAACGCTGAAGGACCTGCGGACGCTTCAAGGTTTATAAAGAGACCTGACAGCATCACCGATATCTTTCCCTAATCTAATATTCTCCAAAATAACTGCGTTAAGTAATTGGAGGTTTTAAAAAACTGATTCTTCAATTTAGTTATCTTAAAACAATCTAAAGCTTGTTTGTTTCTGCCCAAATTCTCTTATTTAATACACGTTTAATCAAAATAAATAACTCATGTCTGTGCAAATAAAAAAAGATTTGAAAAACCTGATTGATCGTATTGATGATTCCGATCAGTTAGAAGAATTTTACAGATTACTATCGATGCAGCAATCCGGCGATAATGATATTTTTTCCGGACTTTCTGACCTGCAAATATAAGAGTTCTTAAATCTTTTGATGAGTACAAAGAAAGCGAAATTACTGATCATGAGACCGTGATGGAAAATGCCCGAAAATGGAGAAGAAAATAGTCTGGACAGTTACTGCTGTTGAAGACTTGGCAAAAGTAATTAGCTATCTTGACGAAAAGTGGGAAAGAGATATAACTGATCAGTTTCTTCGGCAACTACACAAACAACTGACACTTCTGAAGCAATTTCCAAAAATGGGTTCCGCTTCCAATGTAAAACCTGAAATTCGAAGGTTTGTCCTCTCTCAACATAATTCAGTCTTTTATTCAATTACTCCTTCTAATTCGATTGTTATACTCAACGTGTTTGATAACAGAAGAGATCCGGGATTTTAACTTAGACTTCATGATACCTGTCAGCATCGAACAGGTTTAAGGCAATATTCTCCTGCCCACTCTCGCTTCTCGATACCGCAACGCTCATGAAGGATCTGCGGATGCGTCAAGGTTCCTTAACAGCGCTCAGGTTTTATTCAGGATTCTCCCCGGCAGATAAAACCCAAGAGCGGCTCCTCTCGCTATCATAAACAGCACCATAGCCAGCCATAGCCCGTGAATGGAGAAGAGCATGGTTCCGAAATAGTAGGCGGGCAGAAAGATCAGGAAAGTAGCCACTAGCATGGTATTTCGCATCGGCCCGGTTTCTGTTGCGCCAATAAATACCCCATCCAGGATGTAGCAAAAGCTGGAAACAAGCGGGGCCATCACCGTCCAAAAGAGCACTGCTTTAGCAAGAGCAATCACCTCTTCGTTATTGGTAAACATCCACAGCAAAGGATCGCTGAAAATCCAGTAAATTGCAGTACCCAGGGCGCCAAGCGCCAACCCCCACATGATATTGTGGGTAACGGCTTTTTTCAGTTTATCTGAATCCCGGCTGCCTTTATAGCGGCCAATCAGGCTCTCAGCTGCGTAGGCAAATCCATCTATTCCATAAGACGCAACCATCCAGAGCTGAAGCAGGATGGTGTTTGCGGCCAGTACCAAATCGCCCTGCTTGGCAGACATCGCTGTAAAAAACGAGAATGTAAAAATAAGGCAAACTGTGCGGATAAAGATATCACGGTTAACCGCAAAGTACTGCTTCAGGGCCTCTGTGTTGATCAGTTCCGTTTGAATATAGCTGGCAACATATCGCTTGTATCTTTTAAAGAACAGAAATAGTCCAAGAGCCAGTGCCAGGTAGGTCGAGATTAATGTACCCCATGCCACCCCTTCCACGTGCATATCGAGCACTTTAATAAAATAGAGGTTCAATAGAATGTTCAAAAGGTTGTGCACAATAGTGATGATCATCGGGTACTTTGCGTTCTGCATCCCCAAAAACCACCCCTGTAAGCCGTATAGCGCCAGAATTGCCGGGGCGGTATAGATGCGTATATCGTAGTAAACCTTGGTGTATTCCGCTACTTCGGCACTGCTCTCAATAATCCAGAGGCTGAACAGAATAATCGGGGTTTGAAGCAGAATCAAAAGCAGGCCAATTCCCAGGGCTATCAGCTGCACGCGAACAAGTATTAATATCATTTTGCCCCGGTCGCGCGCGCCATATTCCTGGGCGGTAAGCCCGGTTGTTCCCATCCGAAGAAAACCGAATCCCCAGAAAATAAAGTTGAATATCATGCTCCCCACAGCAAGTGCACCCAGGTAGTACACCTGGTCGAGATGCCCTACAAGAGCTGTATCTACCACACCCAACAGCGGCACCGACAGGTTGCTGATAATATTGGGAATAGCCAGTTT
>SKRK01000057.1 GCA_007118525.1 Balneolaceae bacterium | reverse complement strand
CCTGTTAGTTTTTACGGCAACTGGGATGTTGATGCAATGCTTCTCATTTTAAGCGGCATGGGAGCCGTGGCCGGGCATATGTTTCCCATATATGCGCGTTTTAGCGGCGGTAAAGGCGCTGCCACTGCATGTGGTATGCTTTACGGAATCGAGCCGGTCTCCATCAGTATCTCTTTAGCCCTCTTCCTCATTGTTATGTTCACGACCAGATATGTATCTCTCGGGTCTATTTTGGCGGCATTTATCTATCCGTTTTCTCAACTTGTTCTGCGTTATGTTTATGGGTGGGAAATTGATGGAAGTATAATCATATTCAGCAGTGTAATAGCGCTTGGAATTATAATCAAACACAAAGGAAACATTCATCGTCTTCTGAAGGGCACTGAAAACAGAGTTAAATCGTTTAAACCTTCAAAAGGAAGACTTAAAGAGCAGGAATCTGCAGAGTGAAGAAAATAAGCATCTTAGGAGCAGGCAGTTTTGGCACGGCAATGGCTGTTGTGCTTGGAACCAAAGGTTTTCCCGTTACCATTTGGGCCAGGGAGGATGACGTCGTCTCCGGTATCAACAAGAATCATCAGAATCCGCAATACCTCACAAACGTGAGGCTGCCTGAGGGTGTAATTGCCAGTGGTTCAATAGAAGAAGCCCTGCACGGTGCAGAAATGATTCTGTTTGCAACACCATCACATGCTCTGCGGGATGTGGCCAATCAGGCAAAACCATTTATAACCGGTTTTGAAGTTATTGTTACGGTTTCAAAAGGGATAGAGAAAGACAGTCTGATGACGCCTACTCAGATCCTGGTCGATGCTTTGGATGGTGCGATCCTGGAAGATCAAATCGGAGTACTTACAGGCCCCAGCCATGCCGAAGAGGTCGGACAGTTTAAACCCACTACGGTTGTAGCATCTGCCTATTCAAAGCGCGCGGCGCGAATCATCCAGGAGACCTTTATGACCCCAAGATTTCGGGTCTACCTTAATCACGATATTATCGGAGCAGAAATTGGAGGTGCGCTTAAAAATATCATGGCTATTGCTTCCGGTATTGTAGATGGTGCTGAACTCGGCGACAATGCAAAAGCAGCGCTTATGACGCGCGGATTGCACGAAATGAAACGGATGGGCACGGCTTTAGGTGCTTCTCAGGATACCTTTTCAGGCCTCACCGGCATGGGAGATCTGATTGTAACCTGCACAAGCGAACACAGCCGTAACCGTTATGTTGGTTACAACATTGGTAAAGGAAAAACGCTCGATGAAATTATTTCAGGCATGAATATGGTTGCTGAAGGAGTAAAGACGACACAGTCGGTTTGCCAATGGGCTGAAAGAAATAATATTGAAATGCCCATTACATCGGCCGTACACAAAGTACTTTTTGATAAAATGAACCCCAAAGATGCAGTTAACGAGCTAATGACTCGGAACGCGAAAGATGAAATCATGATTTAGTTCTTTTCATCAGGAATTCAAATCAGCACAGGATCTTTCAAAAAATTGTTTGTTTATGTTATTGCCAAATGGTGAAATAGTAATCTCACAGATGAGTACGGCAGACCTTCGAAACCTTGTTCAAAGGGGGGAAGGAGCCTTTCTCGAATTTAAAAAAACAGTGCCCTCTGCCGAAAAGATTGCCAGGGAGATCGCCGCATTTGCAAATACCAAAGGCGGTACCATCCTGATCGGAGTTGACGACAACAAGAGAATAACGGGCGTATCTTCTTACTTTGAAGAGGAGTTTCTTCTGATGGAAGCCTCTCAAAAACACTGTGTTCCTGCAGTACCTTTGGAAATTGAGCTGCTGCATACCGAAACCTGCGATGTAATGGTCGTAAAGGTTGCTGAGGTGGAAAAAAAGCCGATTTTCAATAAGGGCAAAAAGAAGAGACTCGTCTACATCAGGCAGCTGGATGAAAGCATACTGGCCAGCGACGAACAAACAGAGGTTCTGAAACTAACCTATTCAGATGAAGGAGTAACCTTCGAATATGGCAAGAACGAACAGATGTTATTTCGATATCTGAATGAGTATGACGAAATTACGGTTTCAAAATTTGCACAAATTATAAACGTAACAACCTATCGTGCGTCAAAAATTCTGGTTAACTTAGTCAGTGCCGGTGTACTTAAACTGTTCAGGCGATACGAAACAGATTATTTTGCGTTTGCAAAAACAACGAAGTAAACAGAGTAGCATTTATTATGGCTTTACAAGAAGATAATTTAGACGATGTTATTGCTTCACTTGTCGATGAAGAACCCGATAACGAAGCAGAAGCTGATGTAGAGGTCCCGGTAAAAAAGTACGACTTTCCGGTATCTCTGACCGAAAGAGCGGCACGTCAAATAAAGAAAATCAAGGAGAATGAAAGCCTCGATGAGGAGTTATACCTGCGCGTTGCCGTTGAGGGAGGAGGTTGTTCAGGACTTAGCTATAAGCTGGGGTTCGATATTAAAACCGATGAGGATGAGCTGGTAACCAGCCAGGGGATGGAAATTGTGATAAATCCCAAGCACATGATGTACCTCGACGGAATTGTAATTGACTATCCTGACGGACTTGACGCAAGAGGCTTTACGTTCGATAACCCAAATGCAAGTGAATCATGCGGCTGCGGATCTTCTTTTGCGGTTTAAAAAACTGAGCTTCTGAAGCAGAGTCTAATTTCTGAGCTGATTTTTCATTTTCCCTGTCTCCTCTGTAATCTCTTTCT
>SKRK01000041.1 GCA_007118525.1 Balneolaceae bacterium | reverse complement strand
TCGACTCAAGACTCCGACTCACGACTACTCTTCCAATCAACTTTCTTCCAGAGTATCCAGATACCAATCAGCACAAAGGGTACGCTTAGCAGCTGGCCCATATCGAACATGAAGCCCTCCATGAAACTGGCGAGGGTCTCCTTAGTGAACTCTACCAGGAATCGGCCTGAAAAAAGTATGACCAGGAAGATGCCAAAAAGTGATCCTTGAGGCGGTTTTTTATCGTATTTGTAATAAACACTCACCAGTAAGGCAAATAGGATTACGTAGATCAGCGCTTCATACAGCATAGAGGGATGACGGGGGATCATCTGCTCTGCAGCCGACAAGCTTGGGGCTACTTCAAATACAATGGCCCAGGGGAGATCAGTGGGAACCCCTAAAATTTCTGAATTGAAGAAGTTGCCCACACGAATGAACATCGCCCCAATTGCAACTCCAATTACTACCCGATCCGCCACCCACATAAATGTTGTATTCGCAGTCTTTTTTGCATAGAAATAGAGGGCAATCAGAATGGCTATTGCTGCCCCGTGGCTGGCAAGGCCCCCTATCCAAACCTGAGGGATTAGGTGGATATTGCGAAGGTAGAACTCCGCTTCATAAAAGAATACATGCCCAAGTCTCGCCCCAACAATGGTGGCCACAAGTATATAGATAAATAGCCTGTCGAGATCCTGTTGTGAGCGTCCGGCATCATTAAATGCTTTGGTGAGTACCAGGTAACCCGAAATAAAAGCAAAGGCGAACATCAACCCGTACCAGCGCGGTTCGATAGGACCAATGCTTTCAATCCCTGATGATTCCACAAAAAGGAAGGGGATCTGTCCAATAATGAAAGCCCCGATGCCAAGAGCGAGCACTTTCCACGTTTCAGGCTCCACCGGTTTTTTCCCTCTCTTTTGTTCGGGCTTGATCTTGCCCCATCCGAAATAGATTAATACGGCGGCAATAAGAAGGCCCCATATGGAGATGGTAAATGGAAGTGTGATTTCCGGGATAGAAAAGATTACCGGATCGGCACTCCAGGTAATATAGCTGCTGGTGTCCATAGTTTTATTTGGTTTCAGGATCAGCGCCCAAAATACAAAAGAGCAGAGGAAGGTGCTGTGATATTTACGGATCGATTTTTAAATGTTGAGAGATAGCCGGCAGTTTGTTGGTTTGTTGAGACTAGACAACAGTATCTAAAATACTCGATGCTCTTTACTCATGTCTACGAAAGTGAAATATACTTCACATTTTTTACGCCATCCAGCTCATGAATGCTTTTCAGCTCTTCACTGTTGAGCTTTTTATCCACAATTACTGCGGTTATGGCATTGGTTCCTTTTGCTTCACGTCCCAGGCTGAGTGCACCAATATTAATATTTTGAGAAGCGAGTTTACCGGCCACAGAGGCAAGCATTCCCGGTTTATCCTGATTTTGATACATCAGGATGTCACCTTCGAGCCGTAATTCGATACCATATCCATCAATCTCCACAATGCGATAATCTCCGGGGCCAAAAACAGAGGCTGATATTTTTTTGTAATCAGCATCTTCGCCAAGCTGAACGGAAATCAGATCCTTATACATTTTATTGTTGTTGCTGGTGGTCTCACTAATCTTCAAACCTTTTTCTTCGGCATAGTGACGTGCGTTGATAAGATTGATCGCTTCACTCGCAAACTGGGAGAGCATGCCCTTCAGGATTCCATCTGTTAAAACATCGGCATATTTGGCACACTCACCGGTATACTCAAACGAGAAGTGGCTGGCATTATCCGGCATGATCTGAGCATACACAAGGCCCATCTTTTCAGCAAGCTCTACGTATGGCTGAGCCTCACTGTTGGTGAGAAGTGCTATGGACTTGCCGTTCAGACTTCCTTTGTAGCCTTTTTTTTCAAGCGCATCTGAAATCTGCTCGGCAATCTGAAGGGCTACCTTTTCCTGGGCCTCTTCTGTAGAGGCGCCAAGATGAGGAGTGCATATAATCGCAGGATGTTTTAAAATCTCATACAGTTCCGGGGTAGGGGGTTCTGTGGAGTAGACATCCAGAGCCACACCGGCAATAATGCCCTGCTCAAGCAACGGAACCAGGTCTTCCTCTTTAAAGATTCCACCCCTTGCACAGTTTACCAGTTTCATTCCCCTTTTTATTTTAGACCCATTTTTAAGAGAGATGAGATTATGGGTTCTATCTGTTAACGGCGTATGGACCGTAAGAAAGTTGGATACTTCAAGAAGTCTGTCAAGGTCAACAAGCTCTACTCCCAAGTCTTTTGCGTGATCGTGAGTTGAGAATGGGTCGAATGCATAAACATTCATTCCGAAATGTTTCATCCGCCGGGCTACTTCAGATCCGATTTTACCAAGGCCAACAATTCCAAGAGTTTTGTCATGAACTTCAGTTCCCATAAATGACTTCCGGTCCCAGCCGCCGCTTTTTACCCGGCTTACGGATTCCGGAATGTTCCTTGCCAGGGAGAGAATCATACCACAGGTGTGCTCAGCGGTCGAGATCGTATTTCCGTCCGGAGTGTTCATCACAAGAACTCCCTTTGATGTAGCTGCAGAGATGTCAATATTGTCAACGCCTACCCCGGCACGCCCAATTACCTGCAGCTTATCAGCGTAAGTCAAAAGTTCCTCATCAATCGTAGTTGCACTTCGCACGACAACGGCTTCATAGTTGCCGATAATATCCTTGAGCTCTTCCGGTGTGAGTTTGCCG
>SKRK01000235.1 GCA_007118525.1 Balneolaceae bacterium | reverse complement strand
TTTTTGCAAATGGCTTTCTCGAAATCACGACTCGCTACAACGAATTTAATTTACGGTTTACCCGCTTTTGATTTTTTAGCGGGTCCGGCGCTTATTAATACAGCTGATTATTTAAAAGACTACAACGTACTTCAATTTTACTGGTATAAAGTAGATACACATGGGCATTTCTATGGTGAAGAGGCTTATGTGCAGCAGATCGCTGAATTTGATCGTCAGTTTGGAAGGCTAACTAAACGGCTTGATGACGATGTGAATATTGTGATCTACTCCGATCATGGTATGACATTCGGCGAAGGCGTTGAAATGGACTTAAAAATGGAAGAATTGATTGGCGACGATCTTATTGTTTTCTCCTATCCGTCTGTATACCTGGCCAATAGTGAGTTATCTGAACACTATGCGAGAAAGCTTGTAGATAATTCCGAGATCGACTACACATTTTTCCAAAAAGAGGACGGAAATGTTAAAGGATTTCATCAAAAGGGAATCATCTATTTTAACGGCAAAAATGATCTTATAAATTATGAGTTTGAAGGTGAGGATGTGCTTGGGTATTACAGTAAGGGGTATAACGGAGAGTACTTCGACGTACAAGAGTGGCTCAGTTTTACTCATGATCTGGACTATCCATTGGCGCCGGTTAACCTGTACACATTTTTGATGAATGAAAATTCCGGAGACATTGTCACCATGCTGGATCAAACCAAATACCTTCAAACCGGGTATAGCAGATCAGGCAATCATGGCGGTTTCACATCTCGAGATATGACCACTCCATTGTTTGTCAAAGGTCCGAATGTTGATCATCTCTATGGAAGACGGTATTTTTGGTTGCCGGATCTGTTTAACGAAATTAAGGAAATCGATTTTGATCAGCACCCCCCAAGGGAGCGGCATTTCATTTCAGGCAGATACGATTTCAGAAGAAACCGACCTGTAACAGAGCTCTCGTTTTCCCCGATTTACAGGGTTCGTTACGGCGCGAATTTCTATATGGATAACTTTTCTGCCATAGACCGGGTTGATGTATGGGGCAAGGTGGATCTATTCCGGTCCTATTTAGCACGCGTCTGGTTGGGTACCGGTGTTGAGATCAGGGATTCTGATATCAGGCCGCTTTTAAAATTTCAATATGATATCCATATCAGAAGATTTGTGATTCAAAACTCTCTGGCTACAAACCGGCAGTACTATTTCAAAGTATCCTGGGAGGCAACGCCGTGGTTGGCTGTAGAAACCGTGAATCTCAATTCACTGGGTTTACGCTTCGATTTTTAAAGATTCTTCGGCAGCGGTAAATGCTGAGTGAATGCCAAAGTTATTACAGTTCAGCTTTTAACTTACCGGTACGAATCAGGGTAAAGCAGTTTAGCACAAACAGAGCGGCCACACCGGCTGTTATGTAGAAGGTACTATCCAGGCTGATATGCAGGTAAACAAGTCCAAGCAGATAGGGGCCCAAAGCCTGACCAACTCTCATCACCATCCAGTTTACAGATAGAAATGCAGCCCGCAGTTCTTGAGGGGCATATCCTGTTAGCAGATTTAAAATACTGGGTATGTTGATGCCTTGTGCAATTCCAAAAATTGAGATAGGCAAAATAAAGTGCCAGATGTTATCAATTGCCGGGATAAGCAGAAACGTGACTGTATACAAAATTGCAGCTGTGGTAATGAGAGACTTTTCACTGAAACGCTGAGTGAGTCGCCCCAGCTGGGCTGAAGTGATTGCTGTTAACAGTGATGATCCTGAGAGTATAATACCGATTGCCAGTGAGCTCTTTTCAAACTTCTCATCCAGCAGAATTGTGAAAAAGGTGATATAGCCTCCGTAGAGTATGATGAACGTAAAAAACATTCCCAGAAACAGACCCAGCACCATCTTGGAGTACAAAGCTGACCGGATCTCTTTCAGGTAGAGGTTCAGTCCCAGCCCATTTTTTCCGGATTTTAGCTTCAGGCCAAACAGGGCGAAAAGCCCAACCGGAATGGCAATCAGGCTCAGAAAGAAGGGGTAGTGCCATCCAACAATAGCCAATGCCCCTCCAATGGCAGGGTACATGGCGGTTCCAATACTCAACACACTCCCGTTATACCCCATCACGGTGGCACGCTCATTGCCGGAGTAGAGATCGCCAATGAGTGTTAAATTAAGCACTCCAAGCGCAGCACTTCCTATACCCTGGAATACACGAAGTAACAGGAGCTGTTCAAAGGAGGTGGCAAAAGCACATGCGGTACCGGCAATCCCAAAAAGAAAGAGAGAGGGCACTAAAATGACTTTCCGGTTGAAGCGATCCGCCAGGATTCCAAATATAGGCGTAAAAATAATTCCGGGAAGGGTAAAGAATGTAATTAACAGTCCAATTTGACCGCTTGAAACATCCAGTGAACGGGCAATCGACGGAAATGCAGGGGCTATACTTGAAACACCCATTACAGCTGTCAGAGTTACACCAAAAATGATGTAAAGATTAATGTCTCTACTGAGCTTCTGTCTGGGACTGTTTGCTTGCAAAAAGGCTAGAGTAATTTCAAAATTCCGTTAAATATAAAACCTTTGAAGATCAATTCATTCGATCTTTTAACGAATAGTTTTAAGAAAGTTTTTTTAAATGAGACTTCATAGATTCGATCAAAATCGTTAAAATTACGAGGATTAAAATTTTATAAAACTGAAGGGTATTTTGCTTATAAAAGAACGTGTATTGTCTGACATT
>SKRK01000215.1 GCA_007118525.1 Balneolaceae bacterium | reverse complement strand
TTACCGGCCGGTACGCCTTGTTGAAACAGATGTCGGACAACAGTATCCCCGTTTCAGTTTCCCTGAATACAAGTGCAGGAATTAACACTTCCAGTTTCGGATTTCTTGCTGAAGATTACACATTCAGCGACAGGTTAAACTTTACCGGATCACTTCTCATTGCCAGGAAAATTACAGAGAATTTCAGCCTGCAGGTTTCTCCTACAGTGGTGCATTTTAACAGGGTGGGGCAGGAGACCAACGTAGCCGATACGGATCTTAACACCTACTACGCGATTGGTGTTGCAACGCGCTATAAAATAAAACCAAGAACGGCCGTTTCAGGCCAGTACATTCCCACACTGAACGGAGAAAACACATCCTATAACCTGGCCCTTGGAATTGATATAGAAACCGGCGGACACGTATTCCAAATGTTTTTCACCACATCAAGGGCCCTGAATGACCAATATCTGATTGCCGGGGAGAATGGTGATTTTTTTGACAGGCAATTTCGGTTTGGATTCAATGTAAACCGGCTTTTCAATATAAGAGGAAGGTGATAAAACCAGTCATTTGGTTTATGTGAGTTTGAGATAAGAAATATGCATCTCTCCCAAAGTCTCAATTGAATCGTTTTTTTGAAATGGTCATCTCTTTCTGAGGCCTAGTCAGTATTTTTCTGGCTGGGGTCGCACCGCAGGGATGGCTATGCCAAAGAATCTCCATTCATATTTGTAAAACTTCTTCTAAGTTTTATGCGCGATAATTGATCGCATTCGATTGGGAAGAGATTATTGTGAGTAAATATTTGAACTATAGACTGTAGTAATTTATATTACTAATCAATTAGTACTTAATATATAGTCTCATGGTTTATATCGCTATTATACTTTTCTTTACACTGCAAACGGGTGCTAATATAGAGCAGACAAATTACTCCGGGTTGAATGAAATTAAAATGCTCATTATTAACGGAGAGAGAGCTGAGGCGGCAGAGCTGCTTGAACAGAGAATAGAGCAAAGTGACCCTGCTGAAGAAGAATTACAGCTGCTGGTTGACCTGTATCACCAAAGCTTCAGTTTTTCAAAAATCATAGATATCTATCAGAATCATGAACAAAAATTGAATCAAAATCCTGCAGTTCTATTCGCCTACGGGCAAGCAGTGAATCAAATGGGATTTGAAAATCGGGCCGTTCAAATTCTGGAACAGTTCAGAGCACTGAACAGTAATGATCCAAGAGGGCTTATTTTGCTCGGCAGGATTTACTATAACAATGACAATTGGGAAGCAGCAGAGCCGGTTTATGACCAATTGGTGGGTTTAGCCCCAGAGAACCTCTATTTCAGAACTCAACTTGCAAAAGTAAACGGCAATTTGATGCAAACAGAATACTCCAGAGAGATTTTACGAGAAGTGCTGCGGGAAGACCCTCTCTATCTTTCTGCAATCCTGGAACTTGCAATAAGCCACATTGCGGCAACTGAAGTTCATAAGGCACGCGAACTGATTGAGCCCGCCCTGAAGAAATATCCTGATCAGGCACTATTATGGAATTTATCTGCAAGAACTGCCTACAACCTCCAAAAATTCTCCATGGCAATTGAGCATTGGGCAAAGGTGATAGAGCTGGGTAAAGCCGATAACAACACCTACAGAGGCAGCGCCCTGAGTTACTATCAGCTGGGAAATGCTGAAAAAGCACTGGAAAACTTTAATCGATCACTCGCCATGAATCCGGAGGATCTGATCTCTTTATATTATAAAGCAATGGTGTATCGGCAAATCGAGGATTGGGAAAAAGCCGAGGCGACATTGAATCAGCTTTTTGAAATACAGATAACAGATTATTTCATGGATACCCTGATCCAGCGTGCAGTTGTGGCCGAAGAGCTTGATAAAATTGAAGAGGCGATGAAAGACTACAGGCTGGTGAAACTAATGGACCCTACCCATCAAAACGCGGATTTCTATCTTGCGGCACTTTATGACCGTCACTTTGATAATCCTGAGAAGGTTATTGAGTACTACCAAAACTTCCTGGATATCGAAAATCCTGATCCTTCATTAATAGAGTATGCCCGTGGGCGAATAAGCGTCTTGAGGGAGAGGCTGCATTTTGCGCGAGGCAGAGAGTAATCTATAACCATTCAATCGTGCAGTGAACGCCCCCCGGCCCCTTCCCGAAAGTGTCAGGGACGGGCTCTTGCGAAGTGTTTAATAGGGAGCCCTGGGGATCTCAGGTTTAAAGATCAGCAAGAATCGGGTTTTCAACCGTCCGATAGATGATTAAATTCGGGCTATGGATTTAAACTACCACCGGATTGAAAAAGCGATCAGCTATTTGCATGAAAAATTCAGGGAACAACCTTCTCTGGAAGATGTGGCTGCACATGTCAACCTGAGCCCATTCCATTTTCAGAGGCTTTTCAAGGAGTGGGCCGGTGTTAGCCCAAAAAAATTTCTGCAGTATATCAGTGCAGAACATGCCAAAGGGCTGCTGCTGAATCAACTTACGCTCGAAGAGGTGAGCCATAAAACAGGGCTTTCAAGCAGTTCCCGCCTTCATGATCTCTTTCTGAGCATTGAAGCGATGACTCCGGGTGAGTTTAAAAATGGCGGACAAGATGTAGTCATATGCACCAGCAATCAAAGTACGCCATATGGAGAGGTGGTGGTTGCTTCAACCCAAAAGGGGGTCTGCAGGCTGATGTTTGTGGATGATGATGATGATGATGATGA
>SKRK01000133.1 GCA_007118525.1 Balneolaceae bacterium | reverse complement strand
CGGATCTCATCCATTGAATCACCGCCAAACTTCTCGAGCAGGCAGTTGGCAAGAACCGGGGCAATTACGCTCTCTGCAACCACCACAGCGCGAGGCAGTGCACAAACATCGGAGCGTTCATAGCGGGTGTCTTGCTCTTCTTTACTGTCAATATCAGCTGTTTTTAAGGGTTTAAGCATAGTAGGTATCGGTTTCATCACTCCGCGCAATATAACGGGCATTCCTGTTGTCATGCCACCCTCAATCCCGCCGGCCCGGTTCGTTCTTCTTTTAAATTCGCCATTGTGGTAGATCTCATCATGTACATTATGACCAATATTCTTGCCGGCTTCAAAACCCAGTCCGATTTCAACTCCCTTCATGGCCTGCGTACTTAAAATTGCCTGAGCCAAAAGCCCGTCTATTTTTCTATCCCAATGTACATAACTACCGAGGCCGGGTGGAAGCCCTGTCACAATAATTTCATAAATACCACCAAGTGAGGTACCCTCCTTTCTGCGAATTTTAATCAGTTCGCGCATCTTGTCACTTAATGTACTATTAAGGCAGCGAACATCCGATTGGTCGGAATTTTTAAATATAGACTCTGCACCCTCTTCAAGAAGGGGTTCTGTTATCGTTCTAACCTCATCCCAGGAAGAGTACCCGACAGATCCGAGCTGCACCACATGGCCGCCAATCTGAATGCCAAGCTCCTGTAAAAAACGTCGGGCAATGGAGCAGCAGGCTACTCTCATGGCTGTTTCCCGGGCGCTTGAGCGCTCAATTACGGGCCGGATATCGTCAAACTTATATTTTTGCTGGCCAACAAGATCGGCATGGCCTGGTCTCGGAAGCGTAATGCGCTCCACATCACCGCGATTCCCGTCTTTGGCCATAACCTTTGGCCAGTTGCTCTTGTCTTTTTCAAATGCACGGTTCACCATGCTGAGAGCAATTGGCGCTCCTGTGGTTTTGCTGAAACGAACGCCCGACTCAATTGTGGCGTGGTCTTTTTCAAATGCCATCCTTCCGCCACGGCCATAGCCCTGCTGCCGTCTAACCAAGTGTTCTTCTATAAACTGTTCTGTAAGATGAAGTCCTGCAGGAGTGCCTTCAACAATTCCGGTGAGTCCCGGCCCGTGCGATTCGCCAGCTGTAAAATATCGAAACATGAAATGAGATTATGCGTAACTGTGATTAATAAGGGATTAAGATAAGAGATATAATAACGATCTGCTTTTTTTGTTAACCAATACAGAATTATAGCGGCACTAAATTTTGTTGGCAATGCTTGTCGAAACAAATGTTATCTTACGCTGGTCACATTTTGGGCAAAAGTTTCGTAACATTATGCCAAAATTGTCTGCACATTTAGAGGAAATTGGCAGATAAAGATTTCAATATATTAAATGCATTCTCTCAACGAATTAGGAAAATACAGTTCGTTACTCTATCAGGCGCTGCGGTCATCAACGGAGTTTAGCACCTACCGGAAAAATCTATTTCAGGAGTTGGTCAAGGTAGGGTACGATTCGGTGCCGATTATTGTATTAACCGGGGTGTTTACCGGTTCTGTGATGACGCTGCAATCTGCATACCAGCTCCAGTCTGCGTTTATTCCTCTTTCCACTATCGGGGCTATTGTGTCCGAATCGATCCTTATTGAGCTTGCAGCCGTCATATCGAGCCTGGTACTGGCAGGCAAGGTGGGGGCAAGGGTAGCCACTGAGCTTGGAACAATGCGGGTAAGTGAACAGATAGATGCCCTGGAATCAATGGGATTCAATTCAGTCTCTTTTCTGGTAGTTCCAAGGGTATTGGCCGGTATTCTCATGTTCCCCGTTTTATATATTGTGGCCAGTATTTTTGGAATAGGCGGCGGGATAGCTGCAGGATACTTTTCAGGTACGGTTCCACCTGCCGATTTTCTGCAGGGAGCACGGATGTATTTCTATCCCTGGAACGTAGTTTTCGGGTTCGTAAAAATGTTCGTCTTTGGATTCATTATCACGTCCGTTTCCTGTTATAAAGGGTATTATGCAAAAGGCGGTGCCGAAGGCGTGGGTAAAAGCACAACCGATGCAACGGTATTAAGCTGTATCTTTGTACTTCTTGCAGACTTCATTTTAGCAGCACTTTTACTATGATCGAAATTCAAAATCTTTCAAAAAGCTTTGGCGACCTCCTGGTTTGGGAGAATGTATCTTTTCGTATTGAAAACAACGAAACAGTTGCTATTATTGGAAAGTCGGGCTGTGGTAAATCGGTTTTGATTAAACATATTAATGCACTTCTTTACCCTGATTCAGGTAAGGTTTTAATTGACGGAAGCGATATTCATGCGCTCGATTATGTAGAACAACGTAAAAAGAGGCAGCTCTTTGGAGTTTTGTTTCAGGGTTCTGCACTTTTCGACTCAATCAATACGTTTGAAAACGTAGCTTTTCCACTTCGGTACTTTACAAAGCAGAGCGAAGAGGAGATTCGTGAAAATGTAATGCAATCGCTCAGCTACGTTAACCTGGAAGAGTCTGCCTCCAAGCAGACCTCAGAGCTCTCCGGAGGAATGAGAAAACGTGTAGGGCTTGCAAGGGCAATCGTGTTGCAGCCAAAATATATTATGTATGATGAGCCCACTTCAGGACTTGATCCTCAAACGGCAGAAGAGATCAACGAATTGATCAATCAAATGGCAGATGCGCTCGATATAACCTCTATCGTTGTAACTCACGACATGCACAGCGTTTTGAAGGTTGCCGACAAGGT
>SKRK01000233.1 GCA_007118525.1 Balneolaceae bacterium | reverse complement strand
TGTCTGTAATTTCCCCGTACAGTTTCTGTAGCTTCTTTTTATCGGTCATACCTTATGGTGAGATCAAAAATAGTATTCAATGCCAAATGAGTGAACGGTACCAAAGCCCGTAGAGAAAGGTACCAGCGCATAATTTACCCGAACCGGTTCAATAATCATGCCCAAACCAAAACTTACCGGTCGCTCGGTTGGCCCGAATCGATAGCCACCCTGGATGGAAAATAATTCTGCAATATCTGCACTCAGCGCAAAGCTCAGAAACCCTTCGTCCGCGTCTCGTTCTGTGAAATCACTTCGAGGGGATTTTTTAAGGGGTTTGCTCCAGTCGGTGTGAAGGGTTATGAGTACCGGTAAATCGTTGAGTCCCGGAGTTGTAAACTCAATAAATTTTGCAGACAATCCAATATTTATGGATGAAGGAACCGGTGTAGATAGAATGTCCAGACTCTCCATTTCACCGATGTTATTGACGGATAGACCGGAACGAACTCTTCCCTCAAAGAACTCTGCCGAAGCACCAAGATTAAATGCAAAACCATTGGCCATATATGGATAAACCTCCTCGCGCAAATACTGTATGGTACCACCCACCGAGACGGGTCCAATTCTATGAGCCAGGGCAGCAGAAAGGGAGAGATAGCTGATTGAGAAATTTCCAGCCGGTGGTCCCGGAATATCTCTTGCTTCAAAATCATCAGCCCGTGATGAATAGACTCCAAATGCAATTGCTGAGCGTTCTCTGCGAAAATTAACGGCTGCAAATTGATTATTCACATTGGATATCCAAAGAGTATAATTTAAATCGATACTGGATATGGGTTCAAAGGCAAGCAGGGATGGGTTCGTGTAGATAGATGATGGACCGGTAAGAGCTGCAGTGGTTGCTTCAGAGAGGGAGAGCAGCCGGGAACTGGGCCCAATATTTAAAAAATCCATGCCGCTGCCGGTATCCTGAGCATAACTCTTCAATGAAAACAGAGCCATCAGCGATAGTATCAGTATCCTTTTCATATTACCCACTCTTAAGGCAATTTAAATCTATAAACCGTCTTTCACTTCTGCTGAATATTGAAATAATTCTGCATAAAGTTCTGCTTTAGATATCAAATTAAATGTATGATTACAATCTATATGCTAAAATTTCACTAACTACATATTAAGGCGAAGTGCGAAAACATGCATGATAGAAATTTTATTTGGTTCCTGGATCAATGCATAATCAATTGAGGGTGAAAAACGATCGAAGGGTAGATGGAGTGAAAAGCCCCCACCGGGTAAGAGCAAATTCTCTTTACCGATATCATTAAGCTGCAATCCACCTCGGAGTGTGAAACGTTCGTGGAGATCATAGCTGCTGCCCAGGCGTAGAAAGCGTGTCTGTTCACTGAACTCCACACGAGAGGTTCTCACCTGTTCAAAACCGTTAATCACTTCCACATTTGTAAGTAATCGCTGCCCATTTTGTGATCTTAGCTCAGCGTCAAGGCTAACCAGCCATCTATCAGAATGCTCCCATGCAAATCCAAACAGATATCGAAGAGGGTAGGCCTGGCCTCGGCCTCTGGCTGTCTCTGTACTGTATAGATCTGAGGTGTCAACGTTACTCTTCGACAGCAGATCTTTTATAGCGATTGCGAAGGTTAATCTTGTGAAAATCATGGCCCTGATACCAATGTCGATGCCAATGGTTTGGCTTTTTGGAACTTCAGGGTGATAGTCGGCAAGGTTATACTTTAATCCAATACCTCCCCAAAAGCGCTCAGAAAACCTCAATCCGAAGTTTCCAATCAGCTGATATTCTGCAGTAGAGAGTGTCTCTGTATGATAACCGCTCTGGTTTCGTCCGTCAATATCATTTACACGCGCATTTAACAGGCTGACGGAGAGTCCGGCCATGGGTGGCAGCTGAAAGTGGGATGATACCATATGAAGACGCCTGTCGAACCGCATGGCGGCAGTGGAGATATCGACCTGTACAGTTTCTGACGGTGCCGCAGCAAGTGCCGGATTGTAGTACCCGTAAATTCCTTCATGATGAACTGCCGTCATTGCGTTGCCCATTGCCATGCCACGCGGAGAAAATCCCATCCGGGAAAACTCACCGGAGTAGCCGCCACTTTGTGCATAAGCAGTGGATACAGTGGCAAGTATCAGTATTATTGCTGTTGATATGTATTTTATGCGATTCAAAACATTAAGCAGTTAACAGTTGGCAGTTAGCAACCTCGAAAAATTTATTGAATGTTTAACCTATGATCTCTTACTAATAAAATCTCAATACTCATTACTCGATACCAGATACTCAATATTCACTCTTCAATCCAGTAATAAGATTTTCCCGTCATCCCGTCCTCCGGGTTTGTCCACTACGTAAAAGTAGGTCCCGTTTGCCACAAGGCGTCCGTTTTGGTCGGTGCCGTCCCATACTGCTTCATAGCTGCCGGGACCGTTAGAATTTACAGGCAGTGTTCGTACACGGTTCATCCCAAAATCGAAGATACGAACCGTGACCGGTCCCTGATCCCGGAGTTCAAATTTAATCCGTACCAGAGAGTGCTGTCGCGGGGAATAGGGATTCGGGTAGGCGTAAGTTTTCACATCAGGTGCATCCGGCTGGTAGATGTTACCGCCGCTAAGAGGCATATCCACACGGATTATCCGCCAGGATTCGCCACCGTCATTTGTGGAAGCAATCCCGTCTCCGGTACCCACCCATAAATTTTGATCGGTTGCCGAGAGTGCGAAGTAAC
>SKRK01000222.1 GCA_007118525.1 Balneolaceae bacterium | reverse complement strand
TGGTGAAGATCTTGCTCTTTGAATATTCACCGCTTTTCACAAAATCGTCGTAAAAAGGGATGTTCTGAACCAGGTGAAGAATCATCGCAAATGTACTTTGAGCTACACTTTGTGAGGCATATCCTGCAACATTCTTTACTTCTATGTCAAGCTCTTTTGCGGCTTCTCTGTCAATATTATTCATTCCTGTGGCCGCCACGCAGATTAATTTCAGCTCTTTGGCTTGCCCCATAAGCTTCTGATCCAAAATCACTTTATTTGTAATAACAATGTCGGCATCGCGGATTCTTTCCGCGGTTTGACCGGGTTTCGTGGTTGGATAAAAGGTTACGTCTCCAAAATCTTCGATCGAGTTCAGGTTTGGAACATCCCCTACTGTATCAGCATCAAGAAATATAATTTTCATGGCTCATTCTTTGGTTTCAACTTCTTGCTCATCAAAGTTTGCACTGTTTTTTGCTTCAATCCACTTCGACATATACCTGGTGCTTGCCGCTGTATGATGCATCAGCATACTGCCGATAAAGTTTCTTTTACGATGGCTGTCAAGTTCACCTTTGATCGTTGCTATTTTCTGGATGAATTTGTCCGCAAAATTTTCCATTAAAAACCGGTCATTCAGTATTCTTGCTCCCTGTACCTGAGCTTCTTCCCACAATTTTTGATCCTTATACAGCTGAACGGCTGACCGGGAGAAATCTTCAGGATCATTCACTACAGAACCGCACCAATTCTGTTCTGCATAGATCCCCTCTGCGCCGATAGCTGTTGTCACGCTTGGCGTTCCGTTCTTCATTGCATCCACGAGTTTGCCTTTCAGGCCGGCACCAAATCTAATCGGTGCCAGCAAAACCCGTGCTTTTCGGAGTACATCTCCGGCATCTGGTGCCCTGCCCTTCACAAGAAACTTTTCGTCCTTATTGTGAAGCTGGAATACCTTCTGTGAAGGATATGCACCATAGATATGTAATTCAGCGTCGGGTAGTTTTTGCCGGATCATGGGCCATATCTCTTCCTTCAGCCAAAGTACCGCATTCCAGTTCGGTTGGTGCAGAAAGTTGCCGATGGAAACGAAGCCCGAACGCGCCTCAATGGCAGGCCAATTCCGGATTACCGTTTCATCAACAGGCTCATTCAAAAAAGGCAGGTAGTGGAGCAGAGACTCATTTACGTTAAAGAGCGATTGCAAAAGTCCATACTCAAACTCGGAAATGATCAGTGAAAGATCACATCGCCAGATACTGGCAATCTCCCTTCTGACAATCTCTTCAGTAAGCAGGTCTTCAGATTTAAACTCTCTTCCCTCCTTCCACGCTTTTTGTCGCGCCAGGCGGAGGCAGTGAAGGTCTTCTGTGTCGAGTATTCTCATTGCATTGGGGCACTGTTCGGCAACACGCCATCCAAACTGCTCCTCGGTCATAAACCGGTCAAACATCACAACGTCGGGTCTAAGGCCGGAGATGAAACGGTCGAATGAGGAGGAGTTCATTTGTATCGATCTGCATACCACACCCAGCTTTTTAAGATCAGCTGAATGCTCACTTTCAGCTGCACTGCTGGCAAATATGACATCCCACTCCCTCTCCCGAAAAAGTTGAATGAGCTGCATCATTCTGCCCCCGGCAGCCGATGAGTTCGGTTCAGGCCAAACAGTTCCGATGATCAATATTTGTATGGATTGTAACATATTGGAAGCTATTCATTTTGAGTATTACATGCTGTCTGGAATAGAGCACATCAAATAGGTCCAAAATAATGGGCGCTCAAAGTTAGTTTTTGATTCAATTATCAAGTTCATACATTTGCCGTAATTAATATTATCAATTAACCAGCTTTATGCCCGTCAATTACATCGATAGAACACCCGATCTGCAAACTGTTGTTCAAAGGCTTTCCGGCCTCAATCAAATTTCAATTGATCTTGAATTCGACAAAAATTACTATCGATACGGGTTTAATCTCTGCCTTGTACAGATTTTCGACGGCGATCACTGCTATCTGATCGACCCCCTCAGTAAGAAACTCGACATAGAAACTCTATTCCCGGTACTGGAAAACGAAGAAATCCAGAAAGTCGTTTTCGCTTTCGGAGAAGATCTTCGGCTGCTCCATTCTCTTAATTGCTTCCCAAAAAACATCTACGATTTAAATATTGCAACCAGTCTTCTGAACTATCCGCCGGCATCACTTGTGAACCTGATAGATGACATTCTAAGCATTGATACCGGCAAATCTTCTCAGCTCAGTAACTGGTATAAAAGACCGTTAACAGATCAACAGGTCCATTATGCCGCGCAGGATGTACTTCATCTTTTCGACCTGAAGAGTGTATTAATTGATCAGGCTGAAGAGATGAATATTGCCGGCTGGATTAATGAAGAGAATACCGTTTGGGATCAGCTCGATTATTCTGATGAAGTGAATAACGGAATACTAAAGGAGAAGGATAAAAACGATTTTAATGAGGTAGAGTGGCATATTTATAAACAATTGATGGCATACAGGGAAGAGCTGGCTCAAAAATTGAACAAGCCCTCTTTCCAGATTATTAAAAAAGAGTATTTGATGGAGGTAGCCAAAGAGACCAGAACCCTGATGGGGTGGGACCAGGCTAAAGGTATTTATCGTGCAATCAAGAATGAAGATACAAAAACAGACCTGATTAACCTGGTCAGAGATGCCCGGCAACAGGCAGATAAGCTGGGATTGTCTGAGGAGCAACCGGCAAGAAAATCTCCTTCCCCGGAAGAGCTGAAAATCTACAG
>SKRK01000177.1 GCA_007118525.1 Balneolaceae bacterium | reverse complement strand
GGCCTGTCGAGTTGAAAACGCTGCCCAGAGGCCGTTACGTTAAATTCCTGCATTCCCTCCAGGAGGGCGGCCTGGGTTTTTGGCGGAGTTCTGTTAATCTCATCCGCCAGGACAATATTGGCGAAAATAGGGCCTTTGATAAACTTAAAATGCTTTTTACCGGTCTCTTTATCGTCTTCAATCACTTCAGTTCCGGTAATATCGCCCGGCATAAGATCGGGAGTGAACTGGATGCGGCTAAATGAAAGATTCAGCGTTTGAGCAACGGTTTGAATGAGTAGTGTTTTAGCCAAACCGGGCACACCCACCAAAACACAATGGCCGCGAGAGAAAAGTGAAATCAGAAGTTGGTCTACTATATCTTTTTGCCCAACAACTGTTTTGGAGATTTCATCTTTAATTTTTTGAAAAGAATCACTGAATAATTCAGCGGCCCTGTCTGGCGCTTCCGGAATGGATTGCTTCATCAGCGTACTTCAGTTTCTGGCATTTGCATTTCATCCTGCATGAGCGGATCGACGTCGGGCATTGGGATTTTAAACTCGATATAGAATTCGTCCCTCAGGTCTTCCATCCATTTACTGAGTTTACGCATCTGTTTTTGCTGCAGAGCCGTGTCACGTATTCGATCATAGTCATCTTCTAAATTGGCAACGTGCTCGGGGATAAGCCTGTCGAGGCGAACAATGCGAAATGCACGCGATGCCGACGATCTTGGAGGGTTGAACGAACGCGGTTCAGATATTTCACCCTCTTCATCGAGCAGGAGTACAATTCTGTAGAGTGCCGGTTCCAGTTGATCAATCATCATTAATCTTTCCCCGGTTTGCATGTTCATGATCCGGCCTCCAAAAGCTCTGGTTTCGTCATCTTCAGAATACTTACGGGCCAAATCACTGAATCTTTTGTCGTGATGGAGTACACTATCGCGAAGTGCATTTAATTTATCAATGGCAAACTGTTCGTCGATCTGCTCCTCATCTATTCTGATAAGGATATGGTTGGTCTCGATATTATCTCCCATGCGCTGGTTGAGCCGGATTACGTGGAAACCAAATTGAGTCTGTACCACTTCAGATATCTCTCCGGGCTCGAGTGCAGTTGCGGCAGCCGAGTAATTAGCAACAAGATCATTTATTGGCATCATAGGTAACAGGCCACCCCGCGCAGCTGACCCATCTTCGCTATAGCGGCGAGCCATCTCTTCAAATGATTTATCGTAATTTACGATTGAATCTCGAATGGCCGCTGCTTTTTCAAAGGCATTATCCCGTGCATCTTCTAAAGGAGGCGGGATGATAACAATTTGAGAAACGCCTACCTGCTCAGGTATAACCGGCAGAGAGTCCTGCGGAATACTTTTAAAAAACTCCTCTACTTCAGGGCGGGTAATGTTAATCCGCTGAATTTTATTCTGGCGCACTTGCTGGGTGACCATCTGTTCTCTGAACTGATCTCTAAAATCGGCTCTTAGCTGAATAATACTCTGTCCGAACGCCTCTTCAAGGGCTTGTTCGCTTCCTGCCTGTCGCACAAGCTGGTTAATTCGCTGGTCCATTTGGCGGTTAACGAGTTCATCAGAAACTACTACGGAGTCAATTTTGGCTTTCTCCAGCAGTACATAATTATCTACGATGCTTTGGAGGGCACTGTACCATAAGTCCTCACTGAATTGGATAGGTTGCCCCTGCATTTCTGCTTGGTTCATGTAATCCCGAATCTCGTTGTCAACGTCAGATTTCAGAATAATGCGATCGTTTACGATCGCTATAATCTTGTCGGATACCTGGCCTGACTGAGCAAAAGCGGAGATTCCATAGGTTAGAAATAGTGTGAAAAGAAGAATTGATTTTAAAATGTAATTCATCAGTAATTTTGGATGATTATTTATTGGCTCTGGCTGTTTTGCAGAAGTTTTTCTATCTCGCTAACGTTTGCTTGTTGTATTTCATTATTTGCATCGGCCTCAAGATAAAGATTTCGCATGTAACTATTGGTAATTCTTCTTGCTTTCTCTAGCCTTAACCACTCCTCGATTTGTGGAATTAACCATTCCAGGTCGGGGTGGTCACCCTCGGGTCGCTCTTCCATCAGCTGCACTAGATGATAATGACCACCTGAAAAATGGATAGGAGATCTCTCAGATAAACCGATAACCCTGAGATAACGATTTAACATGGAGATATTTTCGGCGGCCATCGATATTGGCCAAAATTGATTGGACTCTCTGAGCTGACGATCTGGGTCTACGCTGTACATTTTCAATATCTCTTCCCAATCCACGCCTCTTGCCAAATCCCGGTTGGCATTGTCGGCTTCTGTTCTGGTTCCGGTAGTGATATGCCGGAATCTGACATAACGCTCTTCCAGAATAAATTTATCTTTATGCGCCTGGTAATAATTTTGTGCCTCTTCGCGGGTAACGTCAATTTCATTGATATTGAGGCTGAGGATATACTCATTCAAAGCATCCTCAAGAAGTTGTTTGCGAATACGTTCAATTCGCTTTTTCATATCAGGATTTTTGTGAATTCCGATACGCTCAGCGTGCTGTATTGCTACCTGAGAATCAACCCACTGCTTAGTAAAAGCTGTAAGCGCAGATACCGTATCCTGAGCTAAAACTGCGTTAGGGATCATTTCAAACGCCTCATTCAGGGTTAATGAGCTGCCTCCAACAGATGCCAGAACAGGAGAGTCGTCCTGTTGGATTGCCTCACACGCTGAAAAAAACAGACCGCAAAGTATGATCGCATAAAATCGCTTCATGAGTGAAAATATTGTTTT
>SKRK01000205.1 GCA_007118525.1 Balneolaceae bacterium | reverse complement strand
TCCTGGCTTCCCTGCCGGATCATGAAGAAGAGAACTTCACCGATAAGGTTATCCTCATCTCCTGAAAGCCCGATCACGTCGCCGCGGCTCAGCACTTGGTTTCTGCGAACATAGATATCGCTCAGATTTCCATATACCGTGTAAAAACCGCCATGATGAACCAATACGGCTTCGCCAATGTGTGGAATTACCTGAACCCCGATTACATACCCATCATTAACAACCCGTACGGTTGAGCGGGGCGCCACGGAGATCTCTACCCCGGGATTGTTGGTTTGAGTGTTAAAAACCGGGTGTATCCTGAGCCCAAATTTTTGGGTGATGGTGCCGTTATCCACCGGCCAGGGGAGCCGGCCTTTGCTCTCTCTGAAATTGCTTTCAATAGCGAGCAGCTCATCATCGCTGAGGGCACCGCCACGCCGAACTACGCGTGTACCTGCAGCCTCCTCTCTCCGTACCCTTGCCTCTTCTGCCACAAGGTTATCAAGGGCTTTACTCAGTTCCTCAAGCTGGCGTTGCCGAATATCAACCTGCTCCTGCAGATTGTCTCTGTCGCGGCGCAGAAGCTCTACGCTTCGGCTTTGTAACTGTTTCTTCTGTTCAAGTTCTTCTGTTTCATGCCGGATGGAAGAGATAGCCTCCCTGTTTCGCTGCCTGGATTGATCCAGGTCAGATTTGGTATCTTCCAGCTCACTCTGGGCCTCTTCAATCTGGCTGACCTGGCTTTGGCGGTGTTCATCAAATTTCCCAAGATAGAATGAACGCACTATTAACTGGTTGAACGACGTAGAACTCAGCAAGAGGGCCAATTCTGTGGTACGTCCGTTTTTATAAAGAAATGTGAGGGTGCTCTTGTATTGTTCAATCAAATTTCTCAGCCGGTCTTCCAGCTCTTTAAGGTTTCCCTCAATGAGCTGAATTTCCTCGTTAATCTGGCTCTGTTCGCGGTTCATCTGGCGGATCCTCTCCTGCTGCAGCGTAATAACCCTGCTGAGCTCTTCAAACTGCCGGAGCATCTGCTCATATCGTTCGGTAGCAAAACCAAGCCGCTCATTGTAGGTGGCTATCTGCTCTTCTAAGTTCTCAATCTGCGAACGGGTTGATTGCTGCCGCTCCGTGATCTCTGCCCGCCTGTCTTCATACGAACTTTGTGCGGAAGTGAATTCCACTGTGATAAGAGAGATTACAATGATGGTGAATAAATACCGATAGATCATATCCTGTAAATTGGGATGTCGTCAGGGAGATCGATACGCAATGGTGGCAAGGATTTGTTAACCTCAAGTCGCTGAACCAAAAATGTTGCTCTCGATTTACCGTCACTGCTAAAAATGGTAATTTTTCTGGGCAGATAAAAGTCTTCAATTTGAGCATAACCTTCATATTCAATCCGGCTGTAAGCGGCATCTGAGCGGGTTTGAACCACGTTTTGAATCAGTCCGCTCGATCGGGAGATGGTTACCTGAGCATCATCATCGAGAATGGCGGTATAGTACTGGCGATCCTCAAAAATTTTATTCACGTTCTCTTCATCAAAAGAGAAATTGAACAAATCGAGCATATTCAGCGATGCAAGAGAGCCAATGCTGGTAAGGTTACTCTGTTTTAGGGATACTTTTTCCGCGTAGTTGTCCACCTTGTTGTAGATCAGCAGCGAATCGCTGTCTACCAGAATTTGTCCGCCCTCAATGCCCACGCTGGTACGTACGGTAATCAGGCTTGCCTCCCTGCCTGACTGAAACTGCAGGGTAACCCGTTCGCTGTTGCCCGGTTCACTGATAATAGCGCGGCCGCTGCCGGTTAAACTCTGCAGGGATTCGCTGTAATTGGGCACCTTTTGAGCCAATTCTTCAGCCGAGATGGTAGCCGGTTCCATATCCTCAATAGAAATTACGGATCGCGGTGTGCTGCAGGCGCTGAATATCAGCACAAACAGGATCAATGTGATATGGAGAGTTACGGTTTTCAAATTGAATGCAGATGTTATTTATTATTGGATATTTGCCGGCAGCGTAAACCTACCTGATACGCTCTTCCAGGTAGTCTCTTTCGGGGTCCATTTCCAAAGCTCTTTTCCACCAGTTACGGGCCTCTTCTTCATCGTCGAGCGCCTTGTACACATCGCCCATATGTTCATACACTTCAGCACTGGCATCACCCGTTTCGATCGACATTTTTATATACTTCCGGGCATCCTCATAGTTCCCTTTCTTGAAGTGGATCCAGCCTATGGTGTCGAGATAGGCTGCATTAACGGGTTCAAGGGCGATGGCTCTCTCAGCCATCTGCTGCGCATAGTCGAGCCGTTCCCCTCTTACCGAGAGATAATAGGCGTAATTGTTCATGGCGTTGTGGTTGTTCGAGTCGAGCCGGAGAGCCGTTTCATACGCTTCAACTGCTTCCTCCCACTTATCGAGGTCGGTTTTCACATCGCCGAGTGAGCCATAGACGATAGATCTGAAATTACGGCGGGCAGGAGCATTGGTTGCTTCTGAAAGCCATTTTTCAGCCATTTCAGGCTGGTCATTCATCATATAGGAAGCCCCGGTAAAAAATTGAATAAAGGCGTTGTTGGGTGCCTGTTCATTGGCTTCTGAGGAGAGGTCAATAACTTCGTCATATCGCTGCATTGAGAAGAGAATCTGCATGCGCTGGCTCCAGGCTTCACTCTCTTCGGGAACGGTTTCGTTAACCCGCTTCAGTGTTTCAAGCGCGGGTTCAAGTTCATTTCTCTGCAGGTAAAATTCCGCGGCAATAAGCTGAGCCGGGCCGTAACTGGGCTCACTGTTGCTGAATGTTCTGATGGCAGATTCTGCCTG
>SKRK01000149.1 GCA_007118525.1 Balneolaceae bacterium | reverse complement strand
GGCAGCAGAGGTAACTGCTGATCATAAACCGTTTTCGTTTTTCAATTCAGTTAGTTGAGCATAAGCGTATGCATGATTCAAATCACACGGCAGATAACTATCAAAAACTGCACGAGTTCTTAAAGAACAGAGAATCGTACCCCCACAAGCCGGATTTTGTGCAGCATGTGCAGACCCATATTTCTCGCGTGTATATTGCACCACCCTATGTTTATAAATTCAAGAAACCTGTGGATTTTGGATTTTTGGACTACAGCACGCTCGATAAAAGAAAGCATTTTTGCGAACAGGAGGTTCTGCTTAACAGGCGATTGTGTTCGGAGATTTATATTGGTGTTGTCGCCATCACAAAGAATGAAGAAGTCTATGAAATAGAATCTGGAACAACCGATGATGCGGAAATTGTTGATTATGCTGTTAAAATGAAGAAACTAAAGGAGGAGTATTTTCTTCACACCTATATCGAAAATAATTCACTTACAAAGGGTCATCTTGATAGGGTGTCGGATAAATTGGCGGACTTCTACCTGCAGCAATCCCCCGGGAATGATGTTACCAGGTATGGGGGGATAGATACAATCAGGTTCAATACCGATGAGAACTTTCAGCAAACAGAGGCGTTTATCGGTGATACAATCAGCAGGGAGACATTCGAGGGGATTAAATACTTTACTGACGGTTACCTTGACCAAAGAAAAGACCTGTTTACAAGACGGGTGGAAGAAAATCGAATCGTAGATGGGCACGGGGATCTGCACCTCGAACATATTCACGTGAGTCCGAAAAGGATCTGCATTTATGACTGCATAGAGTTTAATGAACGGTTTCGATGCGGTGACCAGGCCGTGGACCTGGCTTTCCTGGCGATGGATCTTGACTATCATGACCGATGGGATAAATCCCGCTATTTTGTGGATCAAATGGCCCAAAAGCTGGACGATCCGGATTTAAAAACCATTATCGATTTTTATAAATGTTACCGCGCGTATGTGAAAGGAAAGGTAAAGAGCCTGAAGTCGACGGATGAGGAATTTGAAGAAGATGAGAAGCAGGCCGCAGTCGACCTGGCGTCGGAGTACTTCCACCTGTCTCTCAGGTACGCGTTGATTGGATCCCGCCCTCTGGTGCTGATATGCATGGGCAGAATTGGAACCGGTAAAAGCACACTGGCCGATCATCTTAGCAAAACAGTGACCATTGACTCCTTTTCATCAGACCGGGTGCGAAAAAATCTGGCCGGACTTCCGCTTCATGAACGTCCCGGGCCAAAGAAACGGAAGGAGTTGTATTCGGCGGAGATGTCGCGAAAAACGTATCAAAGCCTTCTTGATCACGCAAAAAAGAATCTGGAAGATGGGAAGCCTGTGATTATAGATGCTACATTCAGCTTGCAATCGAGCAGGCAGAATTTTATTAATGAGCTTGCAGCACTGGGTGCCAATTTCGTTTTTATCGAAGCTCAGGCATCAGACGAAGTTGTGAAAACACGATTGAAAATCCGGGATAAAGAAAATGATATCGTCTCAGATGCGCGCCTGGAAGATTTTGAGACGCTGGACTCCCGATATGAGCCACCAAAAGAGATTGACAGACCCCACAAGATTGAAATAGATACTGGCAAACTGCTGACAGATACGATCAAAGACCTTTATAAAAAGCTTGTTGACAGGCAGCTTCTGGAATCTGGGGTAGAATCTTCACAAATACCTTTTAAAGGGTGGTGAAATTTTCACTTAATGAATCGGAGGTTCTAAAAAGCCATCATCTTTGATATAGACGGCGCTATCATCAACAGCAGGCTTCACGGTGAAAAGTTTTTGCTTGAAAAATGTAAGGATCATGGGCTCCATATTCCCGGGCAAAAAAAGTAGGGCTGCAGGGTCAACTGCAGCCCTTTATCGGGATGGTGATGGGATGTATGTATAGAAAAAATTATTTCAGAGCTAATTCAATTGATTCTATCAGCTCTTCGTCGTTGGGTGTTACTCTTGTATTAAACCTTCTCAGTAGATTTCCGTTCCGGTCAATCAGAAATTTTTCAAAATTCCAGCCAATCTCACCGGTAAAATCGGGATTTTCTGCATCTGTCAGATGTTTAAACAGCGGGTGCTGATCCTCTCCTTTTACGGATATTTTTGAAAACAGCTGAAAAGTAACGCCAAAATTCAGTTCACAAAACTGTGCAATCTCCTCATCCGTTCCCGGCTCCTGCCCTCCAAAGTTATTAGCCGGAAACCCAAGTACTTTTAAACCTTTTTCAGAATAGGATTCATGCAGCTCCTGGAGTCCGGCATACTGACCCGTAAACCCACACTCTGAGGCCGTATTAACAATTAACAGAACATCGCCTTTAAATTGTTCCAGCGAAATGTTTTTTCCATCAATTGAATTTAATTCGTACTTATAAACGTTATCATTTCGTTCAACACTTGGCATCATGATGATTAAGGTTATTAAAGTCAGTACAATTGTTTTCATATTTGCATTAATTTAGATTTCAGAACAACTCACTACCCGGAAAAATCATTCCTATTATTTATGATAATAAATATACGCGCTAACTACCCGCTCTTCATAACTCTTACAATATTTTTACTATTGCCGCTAACCGCTACGGCACAAATGTTTTCGGTTGGAGATCCTGAACCTGAACGAGAACGAATTCCGGGATTCTACTCTGTGATAAGCGCAGGCTGGGAATTCGCAACGTTTGATTATACCGGGGGTGCAGCATCAGCGGCGGAAAGGCTCGATTTTGATGACAGTGTCCTCCGCTTCAGGCTCGACACACCCGGTTTGGATATTAGTATAGGTCTTGGTGGCAG
>SKRK01000155.1 GCA_007118525.1 Balneolaceae bacterium | reverse complement strand
TTTCAACGGAGGTGTGATTTCACTCTTGCAGTCCTTGCGTCTTTTTTACACCTTTGTAGCCGGCAAATGCAAATCCGCTCTCTTCACCAGATCTATACTCTTGAAACCATCTCCATCACCGACACTGTCGCATAAAGAAGAGCTTCCCCGGAAACTGGGGCTTTGGGGGCTGTGGCTTTTGGTTGTGAATGGATTTATCGGTGCCGGCATCTTCGGGCTTCCAAGCGGTGCTGCAGCGCTGGCAGGGGAGTACAGCGTCTGGATCTATGCACTATGTGCGCTCCTTATACTTCCGGTTATTCTCTGTTTCGCAGAGCAGGCCAGCACGGCTCTGTCATCCTCATTCCACGTCTCGATCTTCCAGGAGAGCGCGGCCAGCCGGGGGTGGCGGTCAGCGTCCGTCAGCGGCTCGCCCGACTTCATCTTCTCCACATTTTCAGCCGGGTGGAAATCGTCCGCATCGTAGAAGGGGAGGCCGAGCCGTTCCGCCAGGAGTTTACCGGCTTGCGTGAACCTCACATTGCGTACAATATAAAAGCATGGCAGGTAATTGCTAAGCTTTTCATAATGAACTATTATTCACATAAATGTCATGAAATTATTCAGCAATCATACATTATGGTGGATTCTACTGATTGTTGGTACAGTCATTGTTTCCATAATAACTTCACAACAATTAACTCTGGTCGGTCTGTTTATGAGTGTGGCAGGGCATCTCATTTTTTCAATAGTTGCTGCAACCATTCCCCTGTTTTTTTACTGGCTCATAGGCAAACCTTTAAATTCTGAACAAATGATGTCAACTATTACAGTAGGCTGGCTGATACTTGCCGTAGCTAATTTAATGGTTATGCCTTAAGAGTTTGAGAAAGGAGGGGGAATGCTTCTTAACTGGTTTTTATCTCGAACTCATGTTAATTTTTTATCTAAAAATGGCATTTCTTAAAGCAGGACCTAATCGTGATCAGGATCAGGATCAGTATACAGCGATGGATTTACAGCGGGGCCATATGAATCATGTAAATAAAATGGTTGAAGATGGTAAACCGGTACTGGCCGGCCCGTTTCTTGATGGCGGTGAGGTGAGAGGAATTTTTGTTTTTGATGTCGAAACGATTGAAGAAGCCCGTGAACTCACGGCTTCCGATCCTGCAATAAAGGCTGGTCGACTCCAGATGGAACTTCACCCTTGGTACGGTTCTCCAGCTCTTTTGAAAGTGAATGAGATACACAGTACTATTGCATCAGAGAATCTAAGTCATCTGTTGTATTAACAAAGTAGTTTTTATATGAGTCTCTCAAATATTTCAATTCTATACGAAGTTCCATCCGTAAAAACATACCGGCGGCTTCGGTCATTAGCCGGCCTCAGCCCAAAATCGGAAAAAGCAGCCCGTGCAGGATTAAAAGGAACGATATTTGCCGTTCAAATCGCTCACAAAAATGATGTAGTGGGTATGGGCCGACTCATCGGTGATGGCGGGTGCCATTTTCAGGTGGTGGACATTGCGGTTTTGCCTCAATTTCAGGGGATAGGCCTGGGTAAGAAAATCATGAACGAAATCGTTTTTTACATCAACCATAACCTGCCAGACACGGCCTATGTAAGCCTTATAGCCGATGGTTCTGCAAGAAAACTCTACGAAGAATTCGGGTTCAGGCCTACAGCTCCTGCGTCTGTTGGAATGTACCTCAGAGTTGAAAAGTGATGAGAACCTATGTTCGATTCAGAATTTTCTAAATAAGAAACTCCCCTCCTCCGTAAAGAGGGGCCGGGCGTGGTTCACTGTATTAATTCATGGCTATAGATTAAAAAACTGTCTCATAGTTTTTTCCCCAATGGGATGCCCATGGCACAACCACCCCTTCCCATATGGATCACTATGTGGGAAAGGAGGGGACTTTCATGCCCCCAATCAACATATTATTAATCCAATTCAGGTTGAGCCTATTTTTTTTTATAACTGTATACAATTTCACCCATACCGTAAAGTCACTATCTTATCGTCATGAAATCATTAAAAGCACTACTGAAAATGGTGGCGGTAGTCGTACACACACTTGCATGCTACCTGGTGTATATCACTGTTTTTCTTTTTTTAAAACTCTTCCGGTTTCCAATTGAGCCCTGGAAAAATCATCTTCTTAAATTTTGGTCAGCAGGAGTAGCCTTTATCTTCAATATGAAGATCCGTGTTGAAGGCTCTCCTCCAAAAGCACCATTTTATTTGGTCAGCAACCACGTTAGCTATATGGATATAGTGGTCTTTTATAATCTTCTGGATGCAACCTTTGTAGCCAAAAAAGAGGTTAAATCTTGGCCTTTTTTGGGAATTATGGCAATTACCTTGAATGTGATTTTTATAGACAGGACCCGGAAAAAAGACGTTACCAGGGTAAACGAGCTGCAGACTCAGCGTTTGGGCCCCAATCAGGGAATTGTACTTTTCCCGGAAGGCAAAACCTCAGATGGTTCAAGGATTTTGCCTCTTCGATCGCCCCTGCTTGAATCTCCGGCAAAAAGTGGCGTACCCATCCACTATGCCACGGTATACTATGAGACCGATAAAAATGATGTGCCCGCCGGAGAATCTGTTTGCTGGCACTCAGATACACCACTCCATATCCATATGTACCGACTGGCAAAAAACCGCCAAATTTTCTGCACCGTACGATTTGGGGAGGAGTCTGTAATTGACAAGGACCGGAAAGAGCTGGCAGGACGGCTTCAGGAGGGGATGGAGAAACAGTTTGTACCTATGAATGAACCTGAAGAGAACGGGGTGCAGTAAACCAATGGCAGAATATGGTTTAATCTAACTGCTTATGTTCTTTT
>SKRK01000104.1 GCA_007118525.1 Balneolaceae bacterium | reverse complement strand
CGAATGATATTCATTAAATCCTCCTCACCAATACCGCGTGCCTCTGCACGATTTTGCAGGTCAACAATGCGCGACTGCTCAATACCTGCAGCTCTTGCCTGCTCAATCAAATTGCCAAGTGTTTGGGCTTGTAGAGCTGAAACCGGCGCAAAGCTGAACATCATCAACAGTACAGCCAAAAAAGCCACCGGTCTAATCATATGTTTTCTTTCTTTTTTCATGTCTTTTTATTTTCAAACAGCTCGATCAATACTTCTCATCAAGTTATCTATTCTCGTGTTTATTTAGAGTCCCAATTGTGAGACGACTCAAAATCAATAAGGTTACCGGCAAAAGATTAATTTTTTTATGTACTCTCATCAGAGATCTTATTTACGGTTTAATCAATAAAAATTAGCCCGTTTTCACCGCCAAATCCATCCGGAACGGTATAGGTCTCGTCTGAAAAATCGATCCAGGTCTCCTCAGAGCCTGCAACCAATAGAATTTTGTACTCATAAACTCCCGGAGAGAGTGACAGCTGTGCTGCATATCTGCTACCCGATTGACGAGATAACGGTATGCCGGGATGATCCCAATCATTGAAATCGCCCAAAATGTAAAGCTGGCCATCACCCGAGTGTTTCAAATTCAGAATGACTGTCTGCGAATCGTTTTGACGCCACTCAACGCCAGCTTTACCTCTCCCTCCCATTTTTGGGAATATGGAGAGACGAACCCCAGCCGAAACATGAAAGTCACCGGTTGATTCGCCGGTGACTGATGAGTGATAATTCAGATAATCGCCTTGCAGAGATACTGCAACATTTCTATTAATTTGATAGGAAGCTCCCGTGCCTACTCTCACCAATCGGTCTGCTTCATCCAATACCTGGGTTCCATCACCACCCGGGGCACCAAAAGGCGGGCCCGGACCGCCCCCACCGCCATTTTCAGTTATGATCTGAAATTGGTAGCGCTCTAACCCCCCATTCAGGGAAAGTTGCAGTGAACGGGTTGCCCAGTAGTCAGCAGAAGCCCGCAACCCTATATTTGCTGCCGGATCATCAAGGTTGCCAAACAGCGATGAACGCAGCTGCCATCTGAAGTTTGGCCATGTTTCCAATTCTATTGTATAACTGTCGAACCGCTGCGTGCCCTGTTCTTCCTCTGTTTCACTGTCGGATAGCTTTCTGAATGAAGAGCCGGCTTTTAAGCGTAACTGGGTAAACGGGGAAGGCGACCAGTTTAACACCGGCTGTATCCAATAGAGATCCCGGCTGAGAAATGTAGAAAAACGGCTCACTCCTCCCTGGGCTCCCAGCGTAATTCTGTTAGCGACCCTATACCTGGCACCCATCAATGCAAAACTGCCCGACCAGGCGTCGCGGTCATCAAAAAAGGGCTCGTAAACAAAACCTGCCGTAAAATCAGATGAGAACCGATCTGAACTCATTCCCAATTGTCCCACCGGAGAAACCATCAGGTAACCAACATCGGCTGTTCGATCCCACTCGGAAAGAAAAGGATTCAGATAGGTATTTGAAGTGTAACCGCTTCTTGAGTTTAACATAATAACGGACTGCCAATCCTGACTGAAACCTTCTGTGGGTAATAAAAGCAGTCCAATTATTGCTACAAGAAGTTTTCTCATAAGTATAAAACAGCATTTTTATTTCCGAATCCATCGTCGCGCTGCATGGCTGCCAGGGGATCAGTAATCCACTCTTCACCATCTTTCACAAACATATATCGATGCTCACCCCGGGTTACAGGAATCAGCCCGGTCCAAACCTGTTTGTCTCCAACAAATTCGCGGCTGAGTGCTACCGGGTCCCAGTCACTGAAGTCGCCCGCCACTTCAATACTTTCAGCATCTTCATCAATATAGACAAATCGAATCCAGACTTCAGATTCCGTTTCAGACACTAACTGTGCAGACGCTTCCGTTTCGTAGGCCGATGCAAACATCTCCTGTTCAGATTCATTCAACAACATATAACCAAAACCAAATGATAAAAGCAAAATTGCTGCCATGGCATAAACCGGACGGATGGCGATATTTTTTGGTTTAAAGAGTGATAAAACAACCCCGCTCTCTTGTTTCTCTTTTTTCGCTTCGGGCTGTTTTTGAGCAATCCGGTCCATAACCGAATCGCTGAAATTGGCAGGCACCGTAAACGATTCCGGATCCGGTTCACCGCTAAATGTTTGAAAGAGAGTTCTCTCAAAACTGAGCAGTTCGCGCATCTCTTCATCTTCTGCAATCATATGCAGAGCCCGAGTCTCCTCTTCGCTGCTCAAATCACCGTCAAGATACCGGCGAAACAGTTCTTCATTTATTTTTTTATCATCCATTTTTATACCTCTTTTTCTAATATACTTTTCAACTCTTTTCTGGCCCTGTGCACCCTTACCTTAAGTGCACTTACCGACACTCCCAACTGCTCAGACATCACTTCATAACTGATACCATCACGATACTTCATTAAAAATGGTTCCGTATAATCCGGTGACAACCTCAACATAGCCTGCTTCAATAAATACTTCCACTCCTTTACTTCCAGGTTCAGGTGCGGAGTCTTCTCATCACCTGTCTGCCGTTCAATATAATCCGGCTCCATTTCACTAAATCTCTTATTCCCGCGCCGGATGTTTTTTGCATAGTCGCGACAGTGGTTCATGGCAATACTGTATAGCCAAGATGAATACTTTGATTCCCTGTTAAACGACTCCAGCTTCTCATAAGCCTTTACAAATATCTGCTGAGATAATTCCTCAGCTTCGTCGTCATCACGTTCAAACTTTCTTACCACATGGAAAACCATGGGTGAATATCTGTCTACCAAAACCCTGTACTTGT
>SKRK01000199.1 GCA_007118525.1 Balneolaceae bacterium | reverse complement strand
CCCCGCAGTGAGTGCCGGAGGCACGTATCATCTCAGACTTATAATTCCCCCTTCCCATAAAGATGCCTATGACAGATCGCTGTGTGGGAAAGGAGGAGACTTTCAAAGCCTCAAAAAAAATACCAATCAAATATCGTCAGTCCTTTTTCTTAAACTCCTCTATAAACTCACGGGTAAAATCAGAGAGAACCAGCCGTCCGCTTATTTCGGCGCGTTGTTCAAGAGTAGAACCCCAATGGCCTGTTCCGTGCCAAATAATATCTTTGAGTTCTGTCATCGCTTCCGGGTTGCTGGATGCGAGTTCACCGGCAAGTTTTTGAACGGCTTCATCCAACTCTTCGGTGGTGGCAACCAATTTATTGAAGAGTCCCTTTTGGCGGCCCCACTCGGCATTGTACCAGGTTCTGGCATCCAGGGCAAGGGTAGAGAAGGCTGAATCGCCAATTTTACGTCGTACAGCAGGCCCTACCACAAACGGGCCAATTCCAACTGCGAGTTCACTGAGTTTAATGGATGCGTTGATGTGAGCAAAAGTAAAGTCGGCGGCAGCTGCAATGCCAATACCACCACCTACGGTTTTTCCATGGACCCGTGCGATAATCATTTTTGGACAGGTACGCATCGCATTCAAAACATTGGCAAAACCCATGAAAAAAGCTTTCCCTTCTTCTAAACTATCAACGGCCAGCAGTTCATCAAATGATGCCCCTGCACAAAAAGCACCATCACCACTGCTTTTTAACACAATTACTTTATTCTTTTTATCACCGCTGGCTTTGGTAATAGTTTCAGCCAGTTTCTTTAAAAGTTTGGAAGGAAGTGAATTCCCCTTTGGATGATAAAACTCTATGGTACCGATTTTATCCTTGTTGGTATATGTGATGGATCCGTTCTCAGGTTTTGTCATGGCAGATGAATTTTTTGGTTGAGATCTCAGCTCTGTTCTATGGATCTGTTTGGGGAGATTATTTTAACGTGAGTTCAATATAAATTCTTTGAATTTGGCAATCAGGAAGTCCCCCTTTTCCACATAGTGATCCCTACGGGGCAAGGAGGGGAAGCTCTTTTACAAATTCTTATATCGAACTCATATTATTTTAAAGTCATTAATACTTTTGTCAAACAGATATACATTACTTGCCCAAAAATAAGATTTATTTGACAACTCGTAAGCTCTTATTTCAGGAAAATTTGGTTGAGCTCTTCAAGGGAGTGTACCGGCGCTTTGCAGCTGAAACCGGAACAGACGTAGATCGACATCTCTTCAGCAGCAGGGTAGTTTTTAGTGAATTCGGATATCTGGTTCAACGTTGACTCTGTCTGTGACGTCTTTAAAAGGATGGATGAACCGGCCGGGGCTTTTTCTCTGATGAGCTGAATGGCTGCCTGAACAGTGTCATCCCTATCTTCTGCGCAAATTACAACTTCATTGGTGGGGCTATTCATCAGCAGATAAGATTTCAGAGAAAAGGTGTATCCGGAGGGAGCGTCACTGATCGGTTCAGAAAATGACTGAAGTACTGATCGCGCTTTGTCTTCATATGTATGTTCTCCTGTAAGCCGTGAAAGGTAAAACCCGTTTATTGCAGCCACTGAGTTGGAAGAGGGGATGGCACCATCATAAATTTCTTTTTGCCGGCCAAGCAATTTTTCTGCCCGGTGAGCTGTAAAGAAATAACCACCGTGCTTCTCATCAAAAAATTCACGGTCAAAAATTTCCTGAATATGAACAGCCTGAACCAGGTAGTCGGGTTCGAAGGTGGCATCGTAGAGTGCAGTCAGCCCAAAAACTGTAAATGCGTAGTCATCGGCCATGCCCTCAATTCCGGCCTCCCCGTCTTTAAGGCGGTGAAGGAGTTTTTCACCCGGCACCATGCAGATTTCATTTAAAGTATTCCAGGCTCTTTCCGCTTTCAATATAAAGTCGTTCTCTTCAAAAATAACTCCGGCCCTTGCAAGTGCTGCGATCATCAGTCCGTTCCAGTCGGTCAGTACTTTGTCATCCAGAAGCGGTCGCTCCCGCTTTTTCCGTTCATCATGAAGTTTTTTTAGAATAGAGTCTGCGCGCTCTTCCAGCTCTTCGGGCAGCGAACCCTTGAGGTGGGGGATGTTTTGCCCGGTTTTCCGGCCGGTGGCTTCATCCCTGAAGTTTCCATCCTGCTCAATATGGAAATGGTCACAGAAGAATTTTGCATCCTCTTCAGGAAGGATTGCCTCAATCTCACTCTTTTTCCAGATATAAAATTTACCCTCTTCTCCTTCACTGTCGGCATCTTCGGCTGAATAAAACGTGCCTTCGGGCGATGTGAGGCACTCATCAACATATTCTACAATCTCATAGGCTGTTTTTTTGAACAGGGAGTGCCCGGTCAGTTTCCAGCCCTCCGCATAGGCAAGCAGCAGCATGGCCTGATCGTACAACATCTTCTCGAAATGCGGAAGCAACCACAGGTGATCAGTGGAGTAGCGGTGAAATCCTTTTCCTACATGGTCCCATAGTCCACCAAGACGCATCTTTATCAGGGTTGTTTCAACCATCTCTTTTGCCTCTGCGTGATTGTGAATACGGCTGTAATCTGAGAGGAAAAGCAGGTTGTGGGGAGAGGGAAACTTGGGCGCACTGCCAAACCCTCCGCTTGTCCTGTCGAACCGGCTTGCAAGTGATTGAACGCCGGCCTCAATAACGGAGTCAGGCAGCTCGGAAGGTGAGGTGCCAATCTCCAGGCTTTTTTGAAATCCGCTTTTAATTTTCTCGGCTGATTCGGTAATGCGGTTTCGGTCCTCCTTCCACATCTCCTCAATGGCCGGAAGAAGCTCTAGCATCCCGATACGGTTCGGTTGAGACTCTTTTGG
>SKRK01000245.1 GCA_007118525.1 Balneolaceae bacterium | reverse complement strand
CTTGCCCGTCACCCCGTAACACGGGCAGCTTGCCCGTCAAACCAAACCCGTTCACAATGATTACTAAAACAGTACTATCGCTTTTAATTGCAACCCTGTTTTCAGCCTGCCAAAAATACGACCGCGCCGATATTCCGGGAGATGAGATTCGGAGCCTGATTGAGCAGGCTGATGGAGTTGCAGGTGTTTATGTAAAAGACCTGGTTACCGGCGCCACGTTTGAGGTGAATGCAGACACTGTTTTTCCAACGGCCAGCATGATTAAAGTGCCCATAATGGTTAAAGTGTTTGATCGAATTGAAAAAGGTGAATTTGGATATCGCGATGAGCTGGAGTACGGTCCGGAGCCGGAGTATCAGTATTCGGGAGATATTATCAGCGACCTGAAACCCGGCAGTAAAGTTTCCCTTGCTGAACTGATCCATTTGATGATGTCTGCATCAAACAACACCGCAAGCCTTTGGAATCAATACCTGGCCGGAACAGGGACGGCTATTAATGATTTTATGGCTGAGCTGGGGCTTGAGCATACACGGGTAAATTCCCGTACTGACGGACGCAGCGATGCCTTCAGTCAGTATGGATGGGGGCAAACCACTCCTCGTGAGATGGCCACTCTGGTTGAGAAAATGTTTAAAGGTGAGATTGTCAGTGAAGTTGCTTCTGAGCAGATGTTCAGAATTATGAGCCGTAACTATTGGGACCAGGTGGCCCTTTCAGAAATTCCGCCAACGGTTAATGTGGCATCTAAAAACGGATCTGTAAGCAGGTCAAAATCTGAGGTGCTGCTTGTAAATTCTCCTTCGGGAGATTACCTCTTCTGCATAATCACCAAAAACCAGGAGGACACCCGGAGGGAATATGACAATGCCGGATGGGTACTGGCCAGGGAGATATCACGTATCTTGTACAATCACTTTGAGCCGGATAATAAATGGGCTCCAAATCCTGACCGCAATCAATATTGGTAACTAAAAAAGGCCACAACTCTCGTTGCGGCCTTTTTCTTAAAACTATCGCTCTTGTAATCGGTAATATTACTGAACAATCAGCTTACCAACCATTCCGCCTGCAAAGTGGCCCGGGAAGCTACAGATGTAGTCATACTCACCGGTTTCTTCAGGAACGGTAAATGTAATGGTATCCGTTTCACCGTCACCCAGCATTGCTGTGGCGGCGATTACACGATCTTCATATTCCGGTGCAATGTATTCATTGTCACGTGCAGTGAGAGACGCTCTTTGGAAAGCATCAGCGTCGGTTCCCAGCTCAAGCAGTGCGAAATTATGCGACATAGCTGTTGGAGGGAGATTACTGATTGTTGTCAGTCGTACACGAATATCTTCGCCCGGTGATGCTTCAATAGCTTCAAGAAGTATGTATTGTCCTGCCTGTCCACCGGTAACCAGTCCTTCCTGGGCTTCTCTTACCACGAATTTCATGTCATCGGTTCCGATCATTTCAATAGTTCTGACACCATCATCCACAGCCTCTTCTTGTGCTTGTTCTGCAGTTTCTTCTCCACCGCATGCGACTAGCGCAAAAACGAGTGCAATAAAGATGGATTTAATTAATAGAGTATTCATTATTTGTATTTGTATGATTGTTATTGTTTATAATCTGTTGAGTAATTAACAACAAGATACGGTTTAGCATTCAAAGAATTCACGATTAAACTTCACGTAAAAGTGTTAGAATATCCTCTGCCACTGATTCCGGGTTCAAATCACTTCCACGGTAGTGTTTTCTGATATTTCCGTTTTTGTCGATAAGGGTAACCCTGTCTGTGTGATCAATAAAATAGATGGGTGTATTATCTTCGGTAAAACGCGTCGGAGTTTTTACAGTGGCTATTTCCAGTATTTCCAAAAGGGATTCCACTTCAGGCTTACTGCCGGTTAACAACCTCCAATTCGACTGTTCGAGGCGATAATTTTCTGCATAATCATAGAGGATTTCGGGTGTGTCTCTATCCGGATCGAAGGATATACTTACCAAAAGGAATTCCTGACTATCGGGCAGTGCCCGCTGGATATCCCTCATATTGTAGGTAATCAAAGGACAGATATCCGGGCAATGAGTATACACATATCCAACCAGCATCACTTTACCGGAATAACTTTCGGGAAATGTGACTTCTGATTTATCTTGATCAATCAGATTAAATTCGGTTCCGCCCAGTGATTTTTTAATTGACAGATTATCACAGCCGGAGATAGCAGTTAATGCTATTCCCGCTGCAAGTATCAATTTAAATAAAGGGTTAAGACTTTTCAAGCTCATCGGTAAAACTATCTTAAAGGAACCGGACTATTCGGTGAATATGGCAGTGAACCCCCATATGTGTTTTGTATCACATCATATATAACAGGTGCATATGAAAGTACGATGAGGATGATTGCAATTATAATAAAGGGTTTAAAATTTCTCAGCCAGGTTGACGGTTCGTCGTGAAGCGGTTCTGATATTGGGAAAGTAACTAAAGCCCCCTCTTCGGATGATTCACTTTTGGCAAAAACAGTACCAAAGAAAGATACCAGGTACATTATGATACCGACGAACATTATCGAACCACCAACCACGCTCATATCAATATAAAAGATCCAGTCGGGTTGGTAGAGAATACTGTCGGGGTTTGCATATGAAGCCCCTGTGTTGGTACGTCGCGGCATACCTTTCAATCCACCAATTTTCAGCCCATACGACATGATAAACAGGCCAATCGTGTATACGTATGGTGAGATCATTGCCCAACCTTTAAACTTAATCCCTTTATTCATGAATTGTCCGATCAGGTATAAACTACCTCCAAGAAAGGCCAGTAATACTGGTCCGGCAACGGTTAAGTGAAAGTGGCCGGGTACCCAGGCTGTATTGTGAATCACGGTATTCATCTGGTAAGAAGCGTTGATAATGCCTCCAATTCCGCCAAAAATAAAGATGATCAAACCCAGGATAAGATATGGGAAGAACCACTTCTCTTTATCGAAATAAGGTAGTTTCCACATCCAGCCGAACAGGCCTTTACCGCCTCGTTTATTTCCTGCATGCTCAAGTGATGCAGCCAGGGTAAAAGCAGTAATCAAGCTGGGCAGCGCCACGGCAAAGGTGAAGATACCATGCAATAGTTTCCACTGTGAGCCAATTGCAGGGTCCATATACTGGTGGTGTGTTCCTACCGGGATTGAAAACAGAATAAACATCATAAACACAAGCCGGCCGGCCATGTCTGAATAGAGTTTTCCGCCGGCGATTTTGGGCATGAATGAGTAGTACATCACATACGCAGGCAACAGCCAGAAATAGACCAATGGATGGCCAAAGAACCAAAACAGAGTCCGTGCAAGCATCACGTTTATCTCATCAACCAATCCAAGCGACCATGGCAGCAGCATGAACAGGATTTCAACGGCAACTGCAAGGGTGGCAATAAACCAGATAATGAAGGTGGTAAACATACCTACCACCGCAAGCGGAGTTTTTTCGCCTTTATTCTCTTTTCTCCACTCCAGATACATAGGCACCCAGTTATACGATGCGAGCCATGATCCCACAACCAGCATGGTTAACCCAATATAAAAGAGAGGGTGCGCTTTTAGCGGAGGATAGAAGGTGTAGAGAACAGTAGCTTCACCAATAAGTATAACGATGGCGGCAAGAACGGAACCTACAAGCATCAATATTCCGGATGTCCATGCGATTTTGCTGTTTAGATGTTTTTTCAGCGAATAGGGGATTAGAGCATTCCCCAGCGCGACAGCGAAGAAAGTGGTGAATACGATTGCATTTAAAACACCATGAAAGGTTAACCCCTTGTAATAATCGCCTCCAACAAACGGATCACTTTGGATGATGCCGGCCCGGAACAGGGTCTGCATAAAACCACCATATACCCCTATAAAAAGCAGAACCATTGGGATAATGAGCAGAACAGAATTTAAATACTTGGAGGACTTTGAAAACCGGAAGCTGTAGTTCTCCATCATAAGGCATCCCCCTCAACTTCCGGTTCATCTATACCCTCTTCGATAATAAACCTTCCGGCCATGGTATGGTGTGCTGCGCCACAGAACTCGTGGCAGGCATAGAGATACTCGCCGGGTTCATTAAACGTTACGCGCATATAGTTAATGGCACCGGGAATAGCCATAAGATTTATATTCTTTCTGTCCACTTTAAAGCCATGGATAATATCCTGCGAAGTAACATAGAGATCTACCGTAGAGCCAACAGGTAATCTTACCGTCGAAGGCTGAAACGCCCACATTCTGGAAACCATCTGAAGTTCGTAGGTATCGGGGCCGGTTTGAAAGAGTGTGTCGGTAGCAAATGGTTCCATGTCTGTAATACAGGTAGGCACCTCAATATTTTGTGCTACAGATGCATACATGATGGCTCCAAAAAAGAGCACCAATAGCATGCCGCTGAGTGTTAGGGCAAGTTTTTCAGATTTATCCATCGATCAACCCCTCCCTAACATTTCAAAGTAGAGTGCAAACCAGACGACAATAAAAAAGACCAAAAGCACAACAAAAAACGCAATTGCCCCCTTGGGTGTGAACTCTTCATGTTCCGTTTCCTCATTTCCCATAAATCCTCCCGTAAGAAATATTCAGTTAGTTAGTTAGTGTTTAATTATCGTACACAATATAGCAACCTAAAATTAAGTCGGCAAAATCAGAATAGGGCTTGACCTTGATGCTTTATAGGGGATTCCCCCATAGAGCGTGCCGAAATGATTAAAGCTATGTAGTATAAAAACATCCCTGTTCTGATGTGAACAATCTGATAAAAAAAGAGATGAGAGGCAATATAATGAAGCAGAAAAATATAGAATAACTTAAGGCTGACTGATTGTGATTTTGATATCACTTTGTAATGGCTGCCGGAAATCAGCTTCGGACTCTTCTATGGGGCGCATGAGGTGCAATAAGCTAAAAATAACGTAAAGTTACAGATCCTCCGCTTGTTCGGGCTGAAACCTTCGGCCCGCCATTTCCGATACGGCCGGTAATTTTATTCCTTTCAGAGCTCCCGGTGAAGTTGCGAAGTTCAGTTTGAACACGATTTCCGGATAAGTCCAGGTCGAAATGATCGGAATCGGGCAGCTCTATTCGAATATTACCGCCGCTTGTTCTAAGTTCAACATCGTCATTAAACCGAAGCAAGTGAGCATTTATGCTGCCACCACTGGTTCTTGCACTAATTTTTGCTGCACTGTTTTTTATATTAATGGTTCCTCCGGAAGTTCTCAGTTCAGCATTACCTACCAGCCTGTCAGCATTTATTGAGCCACCGCTGGTGCGTGCAAAAATATTCCCGCTCAGATTATTGATGTTTACACTGCCTCCTGATGTATGCAGATCAACCTCGCCATGCACATTTTTTGCAGACACGCTGCCGCCGCTTGTCCGGAGTTTTAATTCATTGGCCAGATCTTCGGCAGACATACTCCCGCCACTGGTTCTTGCATCAACTACAGACTCTGTTGGCACATATACTTTAAAGGAGACGGAAAGAGGCCTGTTGGTTCTGAAAACCCTGCTCCATCCGGTGCCCTCATGCGTTGCTGAAGCAGTAACCCGGTTTCCATCCTGTTCAATCAAAATTTCAAATTCAGAAAGATCAGTATCGGACGGGGAGAGGTAGCGTCCTCCCCTTTGAACAAACATCTGCACTTTAACTTCGTCTTGATCATGGCCATAGACATTCACAAATCCGCCCATTGTGGATACGTTAACAATAGGTGTAGCCGAGGTCTGGAACAGTTCGGTTCGGTAGGCATCCCTTTCATTTTGCGCATCAACTCCTGAAAAAAACGATAAAAGGATCGCAATCAGTGCCAATAGAAATTTTTGGAATTTATTATCCATGATTTTTCAGACTTATTAGTAATTATTAGAGAATGGAAAAGATGAAGAGCGCGCAGGCAATCAACATGACTCCGAAGAATTTGGTCAGAAAATAGTTTTCCGGTGAGATAGCTTCTAATCGCTTCATAACAGTATTTTTTAAATAAAGTTAGTACTTGTTACGAAGTGATACTCTTCCAAGTTTCGTTTTGGATAAAAAAATTTCGGATCAGTAAGTATACTTGATGTAAGTAATCACAGAGTTTACTATTATTACGCCCGATTTCTACCTAACCCATTATACATGAAACTACCTTTTATACTTGCCAAGCGATTTGTTGCCGGAGAGACTTTTAACGAAACCGTTCCAAAAATAAAAGCCCTGAATGAGAAGAACATCAAGGTAACGCTCGACCTTTTGGGCGAGAATGTAAAAGACCGAAATACGGCAGATCAAACTGTAGTTGAGTATGTAGGTCTTTTAAATGATATTCATGATGCCGGGTTGAAGAGCACAATCTCCATCAAGCTGACCATGCTGGGTTTGGATATTGATGAGGAGTACTGCAGGGATAATCTGAACAAGCTTTTGGACGAAGCCCGGCGACTCGAATCGTTTGTGAGGATTGACATGGAGGGTTCCGACTATACCCAGCAGACGGTAGATATTTTCAAGGACGCTTTTAAGAGATATGGAAAGCATGTTGGTATAGTGATTCAGGCGTACCTGCATCGTTCCAAAAGCGATATTGATGAACTGGCTGAGCTGGGTGCAGACGTTCGCTTATGCAAAGGTGCTTATGGTGAACCTGAACGGGTAGCACTGCAAAATATGCCGGCTATCAGGGAAGCATTTAAAGAGTATGCCAAAGTACTGTTTGATAAGACCACGTATCCCCGTATAGCCACACACGACGACGAACTTGTAGAGTGGGTAAAGAGCTACACTACAGAGAATAACATCGGCAAGGCTCGCTTTGAATTTCAAATGCTCTATGGTTTGCGCGAAGATACGATGGAGCAAATGACCCGTGATGGGTTCAATACCCGTGTTTACGTACCCTACGGCACCATGTGGTTTCCCTATTTCAAACGAAGGCTCTTAGAAAGAAAAGAGAATGTGTGGTTTGTGCTGAGTACGATGTTTAAGAAGTGAGTTTCAGGACTCAGGACTCAAGGGGAAGGGTGTTGATGGTTTTTTTGTTTGGAATAATTGCCAAAGGGAGAAAAGAACTTGATTTTATATCTAATTTTAAATTCAATCTAAGATTACAACTATGTTCGATCAAACAAACAAATACAAGAATCATGGTCACTTTTTTTTCAACCCGGGAGATAACCTTAGGGAAAAAAGCTCAGAGGTTCCTGACCAGCCGGGAGTCTATTACATCATGAGATTGGCCGATGGCGGTATCGACCTGGTTTATATCGGAGCGTCTGGCACAGTCGACCAAAAAGGTGTTTTTTCTAGTCAGCTTTTAAGGGACCGGCTGAACAACGAACATGACGGCATGAAATGGCAACACTATTTTGACAAAAAAATAAAAGAGGAAAAGATTGATGCTCTGGATATCTATTGGTTCGTAACCTTCGATGAAAATAATCAGGATCTGCCTGGATATGTTGAAGGGATTTTGATGCAGCAATATTTTGAGACATACGGTACTCTGCCGCCCTGGAATAAAAAATTTCCATCATGAAATTATTTGAAGGCTAAATAGAACATCTTGCCTTTGGGCATCTGGAAAACTCGTGATATTACTAGCTTATCACATTTTTTCCTCAGCACACTCTTTCACTGCTTTAGCTACGGCTTTTGCAACACCTTCTTCGAAAGGGCCTGGGATGATTTTGTCCTCATTCGGTTCTTTTACCTGATCAGCAATAGCATAAGCTGCGGCGATGTACATCTTGTTGGTCAGTTTGGCTGATCGGGCATCCAGCAGGCCCCGGAAAATACCGGGAAAGGCGAGCACATTGTTGATCTGGTTGGGAAAGTCGGAACGTCCCGTGGCGATAATCCGGGCTCCGGCCTGGGTGGCTTCAGCCGGCATGATTTCGGGTACGGGATTGGCCATGGCAAAGATTACAGGATCCTGTTTCATGGTTCGCACCATAGCCGGTGTTAAAACCCCGGGTACCGAAACACCAATAAAGATATCGGCACCTTTTATGGCATCTTCAAGGCTTCCCTCAAGTTGATGGTCGTTGGTGATCTCGGCTACCTCCTGTTTAACGGGAGTCAGATCACCACGATCTCTATGGATGATACCGCGGCTGTCGCACATAATAATCTGCCTCACACCGATCTCTCTCAACAGGTAAATAATTGCCATACCTGCTGCCCCGGCGCCGTTGATTACAATACTCAAATCTTCAAACTTTTTGCCGGTTACCTTCAGGGAGTTTATCATTCCAGCCAGGGTTACTACCGCTGTTCCGTGCTGATCGTCGTGCATTACCGGGATATCAAGAATCTCCTTAAGACGTTTCTCAATTTCAAAACATCGGGGTGCGGAGATATCTTCAAGGTTAATTCCGCCAAATGTCGGGGCTATCATTTTTACCGCCTGGATAATCTCTTCCGTATCCTGCGATGAAAGTACTATTGGAATGGCATCTACATCCGCAAATTTTTTGAAAAGTACGGCCTTCCCCTCCATCACCGGCATGGCTGCCTCGGGGCCAATATTTCCAAGGCCCAGAACAGCAGAACCGTCGCTAATAACGGCAACGGTATTCCGTTTTGAGGTGTATTCGTAGGCCAGTTTTCGGTTTTCCGATATATCAAGGCAGGGCTGTGCTACACCGGGAGTATAGGCTATACTCAGGTCGTCGATGGTATCGAGCGGCATTTTGGAGTGGATGGCTACTTTACCGCCATATTTTTTGTGAGCATCCAGGGATCGCTGAGCGTAATCGTTCTTTTTATTGGCAGACATAAATTTATTTTATTCAAAAATGAATTCGCATAAAGATACGAATCATGAAAACAAGCTTCAGATTTCAGTTTTTAAACCTTTTGTGCAATAGCTATGATCAGGCACTCAAATCAATACGTAAATAAGCTAAAGCTATATTATGAATCTTCCCGGCTCCATGTGTTGTTGGATCTGTCAATATCCGCCATTCTGAAAGATGGGTCAATTTCAATCCGATGAATCTCATTCAAAGGTCGATCTATAGACAGTTCATATTCCGGAAACACCCAAGGCCAATCCTCAGAAATTACGCGGTCAATATCCGGGAATTCATTCTCCTTCTGTCCCCACATGATGCGCATTGGAATGTAGTAGTGCTTCACCGTTCCGTCGATAAACTCCACTTCCACATCAAGGGGCATCGGCATTAACCCGATCCGTTCAAGCGTGACGGCAGTTATGCCATCCGCATCTGCAACATCTGCAATTCCATAATCGATGGTCTTGGTGGTTGTGATCCAGTATTCGTAATACCATTTCAAGTCAATGCCGCTCTCTCTTTCAGCCAAACGGATGAAGTCGTGACCTGTGGGATGTTTGAATTTCCACTCTTCAAAAAAGCTAAGAAGTGTTCTTTGAAGCACGTCATCCCCGATAATATAACCGAGCTGATGCAGAAAGATGGCTCCTTTTGTGTATGAGGCCATACTGTAAGCAGAATTCGTGATATAGTGATCGGCATGCTTGTGCATCGGCTCTTCAATGCCGGCATTCACAACATTAAAATATCCACTGTAGCGCGACAGCATTGGATCACTTTCTCCGTTATCAAAAATCTCATCCATGACGAATGCGGAGGCGTAAACAGTGAACCCTTCATCTATCCATTGATCATACACCTCATTGGTTGCAATTACCCCCTCATACCATGCATGTATCAGCTCATGTACCGTTACACTGACCAGGCTTCGAAGGTTTCGGTTGCCGGTAATCAGCGTTCCCATGGTGTACTCCATGCCGCCATCACCGCCCTGGATAACTATATATTCATCGTACGGATATTTGCCGTAACGCTCATTCATGTATTGAAAGGCTTTGATGGTATACTCAGGCAGGGCTTCCCAGTTAGCCAGCAGCTCGCCCTGTCGCTCTTCAGATGCGTTTATTGCAACGGGATCCGTTTGATAGAAAAATCTCAGCAGGGGCCCGTCGGGGACCTGTGCGGTAACGTGCGTATAATCGGGGTCGGCTGCCCACATTACATCGTGAACGTTCTCAGCCCTGAAGTGCCAGGTAAGTTTATCACCAGACGGCCTTTGCACCTGCATGTCGGCGCTCTCATACCCGTATCCAACCTCCTCAGGGTTTTGCAGAATTGATCCGGATGCAACCACGTAGTTGCGGTCGATGTGAATGGTAATATCAAACGTACCGAACGGGGCGTAAAACTCTCTGCCGATGTAGGGGTCGGCGTACCAGCCTCTCTCGTCGTACGCGGCAATTTTGGGATACCACTGCGCCATGGAGTAGCGTACTCCCTCTGCGTTGTCGCGTCCCGAACGCCGGGTTTGAAGGGGAACCTGTGCTTCATGCTCCATCTCAAAAACCACGCTCTCTCCGGGCTGGATAGGTTCGGCAAGGTGAACTTCCATTATGGTTCCCTTTATTGTGAAATCGACTTCTGTTCCATTCTGTTTGATCCAGTCAATTTTTTGATACCCGATTTCGGTTTCATCGTAGTGATAGATTCGATCGCGTACCCTGCGGTCGGGATCGGCGATGGTTCGTGAGCGTTTATCCATCATGCTGTTTGGCTGAAATGCATTGAAGAATAGATGATAGAATACGCGGTCGATCACATCAGGTGAATTGTTGTGGTAGGTAAGGGTCTGCTTGCCGGCATACCGGTTGGTCTCCACGTCAAAATCGACCTCTATTACATACTCCACCTCCTGCTGCCAGTAGCCGGCGCGCTGTGCTTCGGCTTGATCCGGGCTGAGGGCGAGGAGCGTGATGGCTAAAACCGCGGATAAGGCGAGAG
>SKRK01000207.1 GCA_007118525.1 Balneolaceae bacterium | reverse complement strand
TTTGGCAGCCAGACTGCTGTTATCCGATTTTTCTTTCGCTTTTTCGAGCGCTTCATCTGCGGTTCTGGCGATCACAAATTCCTCTTCTCCATCCCCATAGTACCATGCCGGGATTCGGTGCCCCCACCAAAGCTGCCGGGAAATACACCAGTCGCGGATGTTCTCCATCCAGTTTCTATAGCTGTTCTTGAACTTGGCCGGGTGGAACTGAACATTGTCGTTCATCACATTTTCAAGAGCCGGCTTGCTGATTTCGTCCATCTTCATGAACCACTGCAGGGAGAGGCGGGGCTCAATCACCACATCGGTACGCTCGGAATACCCGACCTTGTTCGACATCTCCTCAACTTTCATAAGCAGTCTCAGCTCTTCCAGCTCTTTAGCAATCAGCTTGCGCGCTTTGAAGCGGTCTTCACCAATATAGAATTTGGCCTCTTTCGCCATCGTGCCATCGGCATTCAGGATATCGATCACTTCTAGACCGTGCTTGATTCCCAGTTCATAGTCATTCGGATCGTGAGCCGGGGTAATCTTGAGGCAACCGGTTCCGAACTCCGGATCCACATACTCATCGGCAATCACCGGCACTTCCCGGTTTACCAACGGAATGATGGCAGTTTTTCCAACCAGGTGTTTGAAGCGTTCATCATCGGGGTTTACACAAACGGCTGTATCGGCCAAAATGGTTTCAGGGCGTGTGGTGGCGATGGTTACATACTCATCCGAATCTTTAATCGGATACCGAACATGGTAAAATTTCGATTGAACCTCTTTGTGGATCACCTCTTCATCACTCAGTGCAGTTTGAGCGGCGGGATCCCAGTTCACCATCCGCAGCCCGCGGTAGATCATACCCCGATTGTACAGCTCAATAAAGCAGTCGATCACCGTTTCATAAAGTTCATCCTCAAGGGTGAATCGTGTGCGCTGCCAGTCGCAGGAGGCTCCCAGCTTCTTGAGCTGCTGCAGAATAATGCCACCGTGCTCATCAGTCCAGTTCCAGGCGTGTTTTAAAAATTCATCTCTGGAGAGGTCACTCTTTTTAATCCCCTCCTTACGGAGTTTTTGCACTACTTTTGCTTCAGTTGCAATTGAAGCATGATCGGTACCTGGCACCCAGCAGGCATTTTTGCCCAGCATACGAGCCCTTCGTACAAGCACATCCTGAATGGTATTGTTGAGCATGTGGCCCATGTGCAGAACACCGGTCACATTGGGGGGAGGTATCACAACCGTGAAGGATTCTCTCTCGTCGGGTTGAGAGTTGAAATAGCCGTTCTCTTCCCAGTAAGAGTACCATTTCTCTTCAGTTGTAGAAGGGTTATACTGTTTTGGGATGTCCTTAATCTTGCTCATGCATCGATAGGTTTCACCGCAAAGGCACAAGGAGCGCAGAGAATACTTATAACTCTGCGTTCTTCGCGGCTCTGCGGTTAAAAATTACTTAACTCGTTTTAGTCTTACTCCGAAGTGTCCGTCGCAGCCGTGAACATGCGGCATAGTCTGGTAAGCCATTCCACCTTCAACCAATACCTCTTCTGGAAGGAATTCATCCAGCGGTTCCAGTTCAAAGTTGTCATATTTGCTAAGGAAGTTTTGTATCTGTTCCCAGTTCTCTTCGGGCTCAATGGAGCAAGTACTGTAAACAAGGCGACCACCTTTTTTAACAAGATTTGCGGCTTCGTCGAGAAGTTCTTCCTGGAGTTTTACAGAGTTTTCCAGCTCCTCTTCAGTTCGTTTCCAGCGAAGATCGGCTCTTTTGCTAAGAACGCCGGTTCCTGTGCAAGGAGCGTCAAGAAGAACGCCATCGGCCATTTTCAGATCCAGGTCACGAGCATCTGCTCGTCGTATTCTGATATTCTCTGCCTGGTAATCCATTGCACTTTGCGCCAGTTTCTCAAGTCTGTCAGAATTGATGTCAATGGCTAAAATGGTGCCTTCACCCTCCATCATATCCGCCATAACAATACTTTTTGTGCCGGGAGCCGCACAAATATCGTAAATTGTTTCGCCGGGCAGTGGTTCCAGGACGGTTGGTGCAAAACCGGCCGCAATATCCTGCACGAGACAAACACCTTTTCTTAAAAGGTCTTTTGAGATAAACGGTGCTACGGAGTCAATTTTAAAATATCCGGGCAGCCAGTCGCTCTCCTCAAATGGAATGTCGAGCTTCTCCATGCGGAGTTTGAAATTCTCGGTTTTGGTGCGCAGATTATTTACCCTCACATAGTAGGTGGGCCTTTGGTTGTTGGCCTGCATCAGCTGAAAAGCATCACGCTCTCCAAAACGCTTCACCCAGCGTTTAACCATCCACTCGGGGTGGGAAAAAGTTGTTGCAATCAGTTTGGTCCGATCTTCAAAAGCGGGTTTTGGCAGGTTATCCATATCTCGCTGAATATTCCGCAAAATGGCATTTACCAGATCACCGGCTTTGGAACCCATTCTCAGCTTTGCAATTTCAACCGACTCGTTGATAGCGGCATAATCCGGAGTTCCTCCCATAAAGAGCATTTCATAGAGCCCAAGCCGTAAAATATTCTTAAGGGAAGGCTTCATCTCCAAAATAGTGATACTTGAAAACTCTCCAATTATGAAGTCGAGATAGCTTCTTCGGCGAAGAATATTTTGAACATACTCTCTAACCTGTGCACGTTCGCGGGGTTCCAGTTCGTTTGCAGAAGAGAAATTTAGTGTATTTTCCTCATCAAACTTTATCAACAAATCAATACTGACCGTACGTGCTGTTAGTTCCGTATCCAATGGTTTACTCTGGGTTTTGGGATTTATAATTTCATCTACCAGGCTTGTCGTACTCAATACACTCACCCGAAAATTTAATAGTCTTAAAGATAAAGCATTGATTCACTTTTTGCTAATGAAGCTTGCCACGGATAGTGAATATTTAAATGTACAGTCCCGAATTTATTTTCTTCATACATTAACCTTATGCGTTAATTGTTGTAATCAGGGGATAAATATCTATAAATGGCTGTATTAGCAGAGTTTGAATTATGGTTATTTCTTGCAGGTCTTGGGATTTTCCTGTTCGGAATGCATATGATGGAGGAGTCCATCAGGGTGCTGAGCGGTGCAGCATTTAAATCATTAATCCGCCGCTACACCGGAACCCGGCCGAAAGCGATTCTGAGCGGAATGGTAAGTACGGCCATTCTTCAGAGCAGCTCGGCGGTTTCGCTGATGGTATTGGCTTTCATAGGGGCCGGAATCATGAACCTGGTTCAGGCTATTGCTGTAATGATGGGTGCAAAAATCGGCACCACGGCAACAGCATGGATAGTGGCAGTATTTGGATTTCAGTTCAATATTGACACCTTTTCTCTTCCCCTTATTGGGATTGGGGGATTGGGAATCATCCTTTTGGCTAAGTCTCCAAAGTATGTAAACGTAAGCAGGTTTCTGGTGGCTTTCGGGTTCCTTTTTATGGGTCTCGACTACATGAAGTCAAGTGTGGACCAGATTTCTGAATTGATCGATCCGTCAGTATTTGCAGGCTACGGAATTCTCGTTTTTGCCCTGGTTGGCCTAATTATGACGGCAATTATGCAGAGCAGTTCTGCGACGATAGCAATAGTACTGACAATGCTGTTTACTAATGTTATTGATTTCCAGGCCGGGGCAGCTATGGTGGTGGGCGCAAATGTGGGTACCACCGTTACGGTTCTTCTTGGATCAATCGGGGGGACCTTTACCAAAAAGCAGGCTGCACTGGGACAACTTACCTTTACAGTGGGTACTGCTGCTGTAACCTTGATCCTCCTGCCTTTTTTCATATGGCTGGTACTCGACCTCTTCTCATTTCAAGATAATCTGGTTCTTGGACTGGCCCTGTTTCATACCATCTTTAATGTAGCAGGTGTTCTATGGTTCTATCCGCTAATTCCGGCCCTGGCCCGTAAAGCTGAAAAGTGGATTCCGGAAACGGATGTTAAACTGAGCAAGTATATTCATAAAACTGATCCTGAAATTGAAGAGGCCGGCCTGGAAGCGTTCCGAAAGGAGATAAGATGGCAGCTGATTTTCACCATAAATTTTATGGAGAGCGTACTTCGGCAGGGAAGCAAGAGGGGCATTGTAAGTTACATTGATCTGGAAAAATATAATGGAGAAATTTTTGAATACTACAGTCGCATACAGACTTCCGGACTGGATGAGAAAATATCCGCACCGCTTGAAGAGTTGTTGAGGGCAAGCCGGAATATTATGAATTCAGCCAAGAATATTCATGAGTCATCGGGGGAATTTCTTATGCTGGCCAATGAGGATGGTACGGTTCATCAGAATGCGCACGAATCAATTAACATTCGAATCAGTGAGTTGGCGAAAATCGGAAAGAAAATGGAGAAGATCACTGATGAACAGTATTTGCAAGATGTAAAGGCGGCTGTTGAGAAATTCTTTGACTTCAATGAGACCATGGATAAGCAGTTTATCAGTATGTGCAGTGTGGCCGTTAAAGAACCGGCTTTCAAAAAAGTTGAGATCACATTTCTCCTGATGCTCAACCGGCTTATCACCCAATCCTGCAGAATGCTCATATATGGTATGAGAACCCTTTTGAAGTATGAACATGTTGAACAAAAGGAGGAGGGGTGATGAGCAGTTTTCTGTTAAAACCGGCTTTGATTTTTGAGGGAGAAGTGGGTACCTTTTCACGCTGTCCCTAAAGGGGTAATTCTGAGTTAAAAATTGATGCAATAGGTTTTATCGTAAAACCGGCAGAAATTTCTTTACAAATTACGGGTTATTTGAGCCCGGCTAAGCTTAAAAGACATTTAATTAACGATTATAATCGAATGAATAAAGGAACTGTAGCACAAGTAATTGGTCCTGTTGTTGATGTTGACTTTGACCAGGGGCATCTGCCGAAAGCAATGAGTGCGCTGTATATAGAGCGTGAAGATAAAACCAGGCTCTATCTGGAAGTAGCTCAGCATTTGGGAGAAAATCGGGTTCGAACCATCGCGATGGACTCTACGGACGGGCTTGTCAGAAAAGACGAAGTTATTGATACGGGAGGACCTATCTCAATGCCGGTTGGCGAAGACATCAGGGGTAGATTGTTCAATGTGGTTGGAGAAGCCATTGATGGTATCGATCAGCCAAAAGGGGAGAGAAGATATCCGATCCATCGTGAAGCACCGAGATTCCAAGACCTTGCTACAAGTACCGATATGCTCGAAACCGGTATAAAGGTGATTGACCTTCTTTGTCCATACGCCAAAGGGGGTAAAATTGGCCTCTTTGGTGGTGCCGGTGTAGGTAAAACAGTTTTGATTCAGGAGCTGATTAACAACATCGCCAAGCAGCACGGTGGTCTTTCCGTATTTGCCGGTGTTGGCGAGCGTACACGTGAAGGGAATGACCTTCTTCGTGAATTTATCGAATCGGGCGTTATCAACTACGGCGATGATTTTAAACACTCTATGGAGCAGGGTGAGTGGGATCTCTCCAAAGTGGACAAAGACGTGTTGAAAGAGTCGCAGGCCACACTTGTATTTGGCCAGATGAATGAGCCGCCGGGAGCCCGGATGCGCGTTGCACTTTCAGGTTTGACAGTAGCTGAGTATTTCCGAGATGAGGTATCCCGGGATATTCTTCTATTTATTGATAACATTTTCAGATTTACCCAGGCGGGTTCTGAAGTATCTGCACTTTTGGGACGCATGCCCTCTGCTGTGGGTTATCAGCCAACCCTGGCAACCGAGATGGGTGACCTGCAGGAGCGTATTACTTCAACCAAAGATGGATCGATTACTTCCGTTCAGGCAATTTATGTGCCTGCCGATGACTTGACAGATCCTGCTCCGGCAACAACCTTTTCTCACCTCGATGCTACCACAGTATTGAGCCGGGCATTAACTCAAATCGGTATCTACCCGGCTGTGGATCCCCTGGATTCAACATCCAGAATTCTGGATCCTAAAGTTTTAGGTGAAGAACATTACCGTTGTGCTCAGGATGTTAAAGAGATCCTTCAGAAGTACAAAGATCTGCAAGATATCATTGCAATTCTCGGTATGGATGAACTCTCTGATGAAGACAAACTGGTTGTATCGCGTGCACGCCGTGTTCAGCGCTTCCTCAGCCAGCCATTCTTCGTGGCCGAGCAGTTTACCGGCCAAAGCGGTGAGTATGTGAAAATTGAAGACACCATCAAAGGGTTTAAAATGATCCTTGAAGGAGAACTCGACCACCTTCCTGAAAATGCTTTTCACCTTGTGGGAACCATCGAGCAGGCTATGGAGAAGGGTGAGAGATTAACTGCTGAAGCTGAAGCATAAACAGGAGCAAAACGTGGCGAATTTATTTAAAGCACAAATACTTACACCGGACGGGACCCTGTTTGACGGGGAAGTTACAGGCGTGCAGGTTCCGGGAAGCAGCGGTGATTTTTTGATGCTATTCAATCACGCGCCTATCGTTTCCACTCTTGGAATTGGACCGGTGATTCTCAAGATAAATGATGAAACCGAAATCCAATTTGCAATAACCGGGGGTTTTGTTGAGATGAATGAGAACTCTATGACACTGCTTGCAGAGAAGGCTGAAGAGGCTTCTGCCATAGATGTGAAAGAGGCCCGGCGTCTATATGATGATGCTAAGGCTCGTATGAAAGACAAAAAGGCCGACCTTGAATTAGCTGAAAGAGACCTTAAAATTGCAAAGAATAAATTGAGGGTCGCCGAATAACACTTTCTGAATTATCTTCTTAACATAAGTTCTGTATAGGAGTTAATTAAGGAGTATCTCTCCGTCAGCTGACGGATCGCTTTCCCCCTTCGCACATAGTGATCCCGATGGAAAAAGGGGGGCTATAGAATGCTTTATACTTATCTCGAACACGCGGGCTTTTTTTTATTGAAAAAAATTACAGATCTTCAGTTTCTAAAAAAGAAAGGGAAAGCTAGTTTGGACAATCTTGGTTAAGAATTTCTGCCTTCCATCCACTACTAATATCTAATAGTTTATTATGCAATTGAACCTATCAACCCCGAGTTACAGCTACCTTTTTGCCTTTTTATTACTATTTACGCTCTCATCTTGTGCCTCATCTCAAAAAGCAGTGGATACTACTGCCCGAAGTGCAGAACCGGCCAAGTCGGAGATGGAGAAGGCAATTGAGAAATCCGTTGCCTTTGAAGGCCTGTTTACTGTTTATCAGGATACAACAGATGGTTCTACAAAAATGGCCATAAACCATGATCAGCTGGATAAAGAGTTTATCTATTTTGGTTTGTCGCAAGATGGAGTTGTTGAAGCAGGGCATTTCAGAGGACTCTTCAGAGATAATAAAATTGTCAAAATTCAGCGCTACTTCGATAGGGTTGAATTTATTCATGTTAATACACAGTACTATTTTGATGAAGAGAGTCCATTGAGCCGGGCATCATCAGCCAATATCACGGATGCAGTGCTTTTTAGCGCTAAAATTGCCGTAGAGGATAAGGAGAGTGGAATAATTTTGATTGACAGTGATCCTCTTTTTCTTACTGAAAGTCTGCATCAAATCAAGCCCAGCCCAAGTCCTTTTTCACGCCCCGGGCAATTCAGTCTAGGCAACTTAAGCAGAGATAAGAGTAAGTATTTCCAGATCCGAAGTTACCCGAAAAATACAGATATCATTGTAGAGTATGTGTATGAGTCACCATACCCGTCGGGATCAACCAGTGGTGCGGTTACTGATAACCGATCTGTTACTATCAAGTTTCAACACACATTCATTGAAATGCCTGAAAATGATTTTCAGCCGCGATATGATGATCCTCGAGTAGGTTATTTTACCACCCAGCAAAATGATCAGATCAGCACCAGTGTAACTCCTTATAAGGATATGATTCATCGCTGGAACCTGGTAAAGAAAGACCCCGAGGCAGAAATTTCCGAGCCTGTTGAACCGATTGTATGGTGGATTGAGAATACCACACCGCATGAGTTTCGCGAGACCATTAAGGAAGCTACTCTTGCGTGGAACGAGGCCTTTGAGACGGCCGGTTTTAAAAACGCTATTCAGGTGAAGGTACAACCCGATGATGCCGACTGGGACTCGGGAGATATCCGGTATAATGTTCTCAGATGGACATCTTCACCCGTTCCGCCGTTTGGGGGGTATGGACCGAGCTTTGTGAACCCCAGAACAGGACAGATTCTGGGATCAGATATTATGCTGGAGTGGGTATTTTTCACAAACAGGTTTTTTGAAGAGGATGTCTTAACGGAGGCTTTTTCAACCGGTTCTAATCTGAATGAAGCGATGGATCCGAAATTCTGCACATTCGGTAATCATTTGCATCACAACAATATCTTTGGCATGAATGTATTACAGCATTTTGAGGCTTCTTCCGAAGAGCTGGAGGGATATCAGAAAGAGGCTTTGACCATGCTGATACTTCATGAACTGGGACACACGTTTGGATTAAATCACAATATGAAAGCCAGTACACTCCATTCACCTGAAGATATTCACAGTAAAGAGCTGGCCAATACAATTGGACTTACCGGTTCTGTGATGGACTACTCATCCGTAAACGTTAACCGCGACAGAGGCAACCAGGGGCGTTATTACGACATCAAACCGGGACCTTACGATTTATGGGCCATCGAGTTTGGGTACTCACCGGCCCTTGAGGATGCTGTAGCTGAGAAACAACGGATGGCGGCAATTCTTTCACGGTCAACCGAGCCGGAGTTGTCTTTTGGAAATGATGCTGATGATATGCGTTCACCCGGAAGGGGAATTGATCCGCGAATTATGATTGGCGATATGTCGAGCGATCCGGTTGCCTATGGAGTTGAACGAATTGAGATGGTGCATGAGTTAATAGATGGCCTAACCGAAACTTTCGGCGCCCGGGAAGGACAGTCGTACCAGCAGCTGAGAAATGCATACATGATGCTGATGGGACAGTTAAGAACACAAACCGGTGTAATTTCCCGTCAAATTGGCGGCGTGTATCGCGACAGGGCTTTTATTGGTCAGGAAGGCGGCACCATGCCTTTTATTGCCGTTCCGGCAGAAGAGCAAAAACAGGCCATGAACCATCTGTCTGCTTACCTTTTTGCTCCGGATGCATTCCATTCATCACATGAGGTGTATAACTATCTGCAGATACAGCGACGAGGTTTTAACTTCTCGGGTAATAATGAAGACCCGAAAATTCATGATATGGTTCTTGGTGCACAACAGAACGTATTAAACCACCTTCTGCATCAGAATACAATGAAGAGATTAACCGATTCGCGCACCTATGGAAATGAATATAGCGTGGCTGATATGCTCACAGATCTGACGGGAGCGATATTCAATGCGGATGCACGCGGTGATGTAAACACGTTTCGGCAAAACCTTCAACTCAGCTATGTAAATCGTCTCATTCTGATCACAGAAAGTGATAATCACGATCAATTGGCAAAATCTGCCGCACTTTATAATCTGCAATCGGTCAAATCAATGATGGAGAATAAAGGACGTGTAAATACAGAAACACGGGCCCATACGGCGCATATCAGCCTACTGATTGATAAAGCGTTCAATAACTAAAGGTCACAATCTAGTTTAATTACTCAAAAACCCTGCAAGCTTGCAGGGTTTTTATCCCGGCCATATCAATTTTAAAAGCGTAACGAATCCATTAATCGTTCTCCCTGATTGCCATTTCACATAGGTTTTCCCTGTACATGAATGGATAAGGTTTTGAGTTTGCGTTATTGAAACATTCTGAATTTATTAGTCTATAAGTAGACTCAGTTAATCCACGAGCTGAATTAAATTGGCGTTCGGGTACGTGTATGCCTGTCATGTTATCTATTGCTCTTGCTCATTCAGACCGGTAAACTTTATATTGTTTACCTTAGCTGTTTCTCTGAAACTATTTACACCAAACTAACTTTGCTCAGAAGCTGAAATGTATCACTTATGAACAACAAGGAAGCTGCATCAGCCAGGAAGGTGAAAATAAGACAGCTGTTGCTCTCACTTTTTTTAGGATTGCTTTTAGCTTTAGTGGTGGGTTATGCCTGGACGATGCATTATGATGAAGTGAAACAGGCCAGCCGCGATCAAATTGACACGGATGCACAAATTATTGGTGAAGTGATCAGTGACAATATTAACGCTCAAATAAGGGCTCTTGAGAACCTGAAGGGGAGAATTGAAAATAGTGATGGAGAGCACCTAAATAACCTTGAGTATGAGGCTGAATTGATCCTGGAGCAGCACTCTTCGGTACGGTTCATTCAGCACGTTTCTGCAGATATGATTGCAGAAGATCTGTTTGCAGCTGCAGAGATCACGGATGAAACAGGCATAAGTGGCAATATGATGGATCATGATCAGATCCGCGCAGAGTGGTTTCGAGCAAGAGTAGATTCGTCAACTACAATAACAGTATGGACAGAGATGGAGGCCGGAGATGAACTTTTTATTCTGCACACACCACTATTTTATTCGGGGAATTTCCGGGGAACCCTTAGCTATGGTTTAGACTTTACCGATCTTTTTGATGACAGGTTTAGGGATAGAGTGCATTACCAGATATCACTAATGGACGAATCCGGTTCGGTATTTTATCAACATGGAGATAGTGAAAGGTTGTTAGGAAACCGGCAGTCAGCTCGAGCTATTCAGATTCAGGTTATTCAGGGCGGGGGTAAATATTGGTATTTAAAAGTTACTCCGAATACTCAATTTTCGGAGGGACAGCTTCAGGAGAGTCTTCTGATGATTTTGATTTTGGGAATAGCACTTACGCTGTTATTTACCATCTTCATCTATTTGATTATGAGATATTTCAGCGTCCGTAAATCGAAAAGGGTTTCCGACCGTAAACTTAATGCCGTTATCGATTCATCACCCTATGC
>SKRK01000013.1 GCA_007118525.1 Balneolaceae bacterium | reverse complement strand
TTCTATATAACGAAATGGGCAATTATGAAAAAGCTCTTGAGTACTTTCAGGAATCTCTTGAAATGAGCCGGCAGAATAATATTCGAATAGGATATTTTTATAACTATTCAGGGATGGGTGACTCTTACCTTAGCCTGGAAAACTATAGTGAAGCAATCCGATATTTTGAAGATGCATTGGAAATTGCGGAGTCACTTTCTCAGGTTGAGTTTATTAAAAACATCCTGAATAAACTTTCGCTTGCCAACGAGTCGGGTGGTGATACGGCTGCTGCATTGAATTACTTAAAAAGATACAATTCAATAACCGATAGCATCGCAACTACGGAGAGGGAAGAAGCTCTTGCCCGCCAGGAGACACTGTTAAACCTGAGAACTGAACGTCAAAATCGTGAGCTTGCCGAACGAGCACTGGCATCTCAGCGAAATGCATTGATCAGAAGCTTAATTCTGTTGTTTGTTGTTGCATTGGCGTTAGTCGGATTATTTATTTTCTATCAAAAGAAGAACAGGATGAACCGTCAACTCCGTGAAAGAACTGTTGAGCTGCAAAAAGTAAATACAGAAAAAGATAAGCTGCTATCTATACTGGCTCATGACTTAAGAAATCCACTTTCCGGCCTTCAGGGCGTGGTTTACCTGATTCAGGAGGGAGTGCTGAATAATAAGGATATGGATCTGATGCTAAAAGAGGTGGACCATCGCTTACAGCATGGAATAACAATACTGAGCAATTATTTGCAATGGGCTCAAAATCAAAAGGATGGTATTGAGACAAACATGGAGCCGGTAAATGTACGGGAAGTTGTCGAGGAGTGTTTAACCGGGTTCAAACACAGCTCTCAAAAAAAGGGTGTGACTATTGAGATAGAAATACCCGGGAACCTGACAATGCTGGCGGATAATAATATGATGCAGGTTATTCTGAGGAACTTGATATCCAACTCAATTAAATATGTAGACGAGAATGGAGTTGTGACGATAACAGCCGTTGAAGAGAGTAACAGGGTAAAACTATCTGTTTCTGATAACGGAGTGGGGATTCCGGAGTTGAAAAAAGGAGATATTTTTAAATCATTCAGCTACACGCGAATCGGAACACGCGGGGAAACCGGCACCGGACTGGGTCTGTCGATCTGTAAGGATTTTACAGAAAAACAGGGTGGGAACATATCTTTTGTGTCTGAGAGCGGTGAAGGAACTACATTTACAATTGAATTGATGAAGGCAGACGTCTCTGAAAAGAGAGAGTTGCTGACAGAATAGGTGTCTTTTTAACAAGAACGGCGGTTCTATATTGAGTGAATTTTTATCTGATTTCAGAGAAAGCCGTTAAACTGCTGTTGGGTAAATATTTTAACTATAAAGCCTGCAACTGGTGTTGCAATCTTAGAAGCACGAACTCATCAAAACATGATCACATTTCTCTGGCTTCTGGCGGTTGTAGCTGCCATCATCTGGATGACTGCCCGGTTGAAACTTCACCCCTTCCTGGCGCTGATGTTTGGTTCTATTGTGATGGGATTTCTTACAGGATTAGCTGTGATTGATATGCTTGGTGCTATTTCCGGTGGATTTGGATCCACACTACAAAGCATTGGGATTGTAATAGCAGCAGGAACCATTATCGGCGAGTATCTCGACCGCAGCGGTGGCGCCAGGGTGCTGGCCAATAAGCTGCTCTCCTGGGTCGGCGAGAAGAACTCTCCCATTGCCATGAGCATGACCGGTTACATCGTTTCTATTCCTGTATTTTGTGATTCCGGTTTCATTGTTCTCTCTTCGCTAATGAAAGCGATTGGCAAGCGAACTAATATTTCCATCGCCGTTCTTGCGGTTGCGCTGGCTTCCGGCCTTTATGCAACTCATGTATTTGTTCCGCCAACACCGGGTCCGCTTGCCGCTGCCGCCACACTGGGTGCAGACATCGGCCGGGTATTGATTATGGGTTTAATTGTCTCTGTTCCAGTGATGATTGTTGCACTGCTTTGGGCAAAATATTGGTGCGGCCGCTATCATATCGAAATAGAGCTGCCTGATGAGAGTGAAGATGAGGGAAGAAGTGCTCCATCGTTTACCATAGCGATTGCCCCGATACTGGCACCTATATTTTTGATTGCATTCAAATCGATCGCAGAATACCCTACGGAACCACTTGGTGACGGATACTTGTTTAATGCCATGGTCTTTCTTGGCGACCCCATTATCGCCCTCTTTGTTGGTGTGTTGATGGCCTTCTTTATGGTGGGTAATGGTGAGAAGCGAATAAAGAATTTGTGGCTTGAGGAAGCCCTGAAAAAAGCCGGGGTCATTATTCTGATCACAGGTGCCGGAGGTGCGTTCGGGGCCGTATTACGTGAGACCGACCTGGGCGATTTTGCCGCACAATTTGCCACGGCCGGAAACATGGGTGTACTCATCCCCTTTCTGATTGCGGCATTTTTAAAAACGGCACAGGGCTCCTCAACAGTGGCTATTATCACGGCGGCAGCTATTTGCGCCCCCCTTTTGGAGCCTCTGGGATTTGATTCAGTGAATGGCACCGCTCTGATTGTTCTGGCTATCGGTGCAGGCTCACTTACCGTATCACACGTAAACGACAGCTATTTCTGGGTGGTGGCTAAGTTCTCTGAGATGGATACGGCAACAGCACTCAAAACCCACACAACAACAACACTTTTGATGGGGATAACGGGCTTAGTTGTAATCCAAATAATGGCTTGGCTTCTTGTTTAAAGGCCTGTGTAATTGTGCGAGACAATCTATGGCCATGCTTTATTCTCGCAGACTTTCGCAGAATGAATCGCAAATTTTCGCAGAGCAGGTTCAGCCAATTTCAGTGCTAAGCTTCTCCAGATAAATTTCCATGAAGTCTACCC
>SKRK01000367.1 GCA_007118525.1 Balneolaceae bacterium | reverse complement strand
GGTTTTGCCCACCTGTTTGAGCACCTTCTATTTTTGGAATCAGAAAATCTCGGACGCGGTGGACTCGATCAGATGAGCAGCCGGATTGGCGGCTCAGGAGCAAATGGCTCAACCAGCCGCGACCGCACCAACTATTTTCAAACCGTGCCGAACGATGCCCTGGAGAAGATGATCTGGGCCGAATCGGATAAGATGGGTTTCTTCATCAACACGGTGAACGAGATGGTGTTGGAAAAGGAGAAGCAGGTTGTGAAAAATGAGAAGCGTCAGGGTGTGGATAACGCTCCTTACGGACATACCAGCTACGTAATCAGTAAAAATCTCTACCCGGAGGGCCATCCTTACAGCTGGCAGGTAATCGGTTCGCTCGACGACCTTCAGGCCGCCACTCTTGATGATGTGGTAAATTTTTACAACACCTGGTATGTACCCAACAATGCAACTCTTGTAATTGCCGGTGATTTTGATTCGGACCAGGCCCGTGAATGGGTTCACAAATACTTTAATGAAATTCCTGGCGGTGAACAGATAGAACCGATGGAAAAAGCACCTGCAGTTCTCGCAGAATCCAAAAGACTTTATCATGAAGACAATTTTGCCCGTCTGCCCGAACTGCGATTAACCTGGCCGGGTGTGGAGTTTTATCATGATGATGCCTATCCACTTCAAATCTTGACTCAGCTTCTGGCAGATGGGAAAAAAGCACCCCTTTATGAAGTGTTGGTTGAGGAAAAAGAGCTCTCTTCCGGGGTGAGTATGTTCAGCAGTAATTCAGAACTGGCGGGAGAAGTTTCGGTCGGGGTTCGCGCCTTTTCAGGAGTGGATTTGAATGAGGTGCTCGAGGGCATCGAAGAGGGGTTTGCACGCTACGAGGAGAACGGCTTTACCGAACAGGATCTGGAAAGGGTGAAAGCAGGAATTGAAACCCGGTTCTATAACGGCCTTTCAAGCGTGCTTGGCAAGGCTTTTCAGCTGGCACAGTATAATATCTTTGCGGGTGATCCGGGCTATATCAATCAGGATATTCAAAAAACAATGGATGTGACCCTGGAGGATGTAAAACGGGTGTACGAAAAGTACATCAAAGATGAGTATTACGTAGCAACCAGTTTTGTGCCAAGGGGCCAAACGGATCTGGTGCTGACCGGCTCAACAGAGGCGGAAGTGGTAATTGAGGAGATTGTTGAAGGGGCAGAGGGTGAAGATTTTGAGCTGCCTGAAGACACCGCTTTTGAACGCACACCTTCAAGCTTTGACCGCACGGTAGAACCACCCTATGGAGAAGCACCACAAATTTTAGTGCCGGAAGTGTGGACTGTAGAATTTGATAACGGAATGAAGGTGTTTGGAATTGAGCAGGATGAACTGCCGCTTGTTCAGTTTAATATCCGTCTCGACGGAGGCCTTCTGCTGGAAAGTCCGGAGAAAGTGGGTGTATCAAACCTTTTGGCAAATGTGTTGACAAGGGGAACAGCCAACCGCACGGCCGCTGAACTGGAAGAGGCGATCGACCTGCTGGGAGCCAATATTAACGTATTCTCGGGACGGCAATATTTTACCATTTCGGGCAATACCCTGTCGCGAAACTACAACGAAACCATGAAGCTGGTTGAAGAAATTCTGCTTGAGCCCCGCTGGGATGAGCGGGAATTTGATCTCGCCAAACAGAGTGTACTCAGCCAGATTGCCCAGCAACAGTCCAATCCTAACAGCATTGCCACAAACGAGTTCAATAAGCTTCTCTATGGTGAAGATAATATTCAATCATTCAGCACGCTTGGAACCGAAGAGAGTGTTCAGTCCGTCACCATGGATGACCTGAAAGGATATTATGAAGCCAATATATCACCGGCGGTTGCGAAGATGCACATTGCCGGACCCATTAATGCCGCACAGGTCACCCGGTCGATGTTAACCCTGGTTGCAAGATGGGAGACCAAAGCTGTGGCGTTGCCGGAACCACAGGTCCCGGAGTGGCCTTCAGAGTCGAAGGTCTATTTTTATGATGTACCCAACGCATCTCAATCGGTGCTTCGAATTGGCTACCTGGCTTTGCCGGAAACCCATGAGGATTACCATCCTGCCACAGTCATGAACTATATCCTTGGGGGAGGTGGTTTTGCCTCAAGGCTTACTCAGGAGCTTCGGGAAGGGAGCGGGTATACCTACGGTATTCGATCCGGGTTTAGCGGAAGCAACCTTCCGGGTCCGTTTAGTATCAGCAGCGGGGTTAGAAGTAATGTAACTTTTGAGGCTTTAGATCTGATCCGTGAAATTCTTGCAGACTACCCCGATACATTTACAGAGCAGGACCTGGTAAATACCCAGAGCTTCCTGCTCAAGAGTAACGCGCGGGCGTTTGAAACACTGGGTGCAAAGCTGGGAATACTCCAGACAATGAGCGCGAACAACTGGTCGGCCGACTACATACGTGAACAGGAAGATATTGTAAGAGAAATGACACGGGATGAGATCAGCCGTCTTGCCCGACAGTATGCCAATCCTGATCGAATGATCTACGTAGTTGTTGGCGACGCCCGCACCCAGCTCTCACGGCTGAGAGGCCTCGGTTTTGGTGAGCCGGTACTGTTGAATTGATATAAGTTTGAGATAGAAAAAGGAGTTACTTCCTCATCCCGACAGAAAAATATTGTCGGGATTTGTCAGCATGACATGCGATTCAAATAGGGGAATAGGGCAGGCAAGGCAAAGCCGATGGCTTTGCCTTGCCTGCCCTATTTTTCTTTAAACGGTCATTGTCTTTCTGAGGCCCAAGCCAGTGTTTTTGTGGCTGGGGTCGAAGAATCTCCATTTATATGTGTAAACTTCGTCAAAGTAATTATTTGACTTCGAATTCACTTCCTTTCATCCCCATTGCCCC
>SKRK01000192.1 GCA_007118525.1 Balneolaceae bacterium | reverse complement strand
GCCTCAATAATTTCCCGATCCCAAACCTTAAAGCCTGTTCTCTCACCGATCAACCCGGCAAGAGCAGCACCACGGGAGCCAAACTCTCTGGAAATTGTAATCACCGGGAACTTCTGAACCTGGCTTGCAAAGTTTTTATTTCGAAGCTTTTCAGTCTCCCAGGCTTTGATTCTGTCTTCTACGATCTTAGTTAAGGTATATGACATTGCTTTAATATTTTATGTGGTAAGGCCTATACTGTAATTAACTAAGTAATGATCCTTATCTGCAAAATATTTTTAAAGTTTACAGCAATTTACAATCTCTTCTTTTCTTCGGCAGTCTGGTTAACGTGAGTTTTCCCTTTCGGGGCGAGTTATGAGCTAATTTTGGAGTGTCCCTCCGCCAGCCGGCGGAGGGACACTCTTTAAACAGATTCAAAAATAAAGATAGGTATACAACTCTTTCCGCTTGTAGATATATCAGACAAGGAACCTAAAAACGAATTCCGGAGCTATGAAACGAGTACTATCCACCTCTTCTGTAAAACCATCACAAATTCTCGCGCTATTAGGACTACTGCTTCTTCTGTCGCCCTTATTTATCATCTCATGCCAGGATTTACGAACTCAAACCATTACCTGGGTTGAGTATGAGCCTGTGTATATGACTCATGAGGAGTTTCTGAACTCTGTCAGCCTTGAGACCTCACGTGATCTTGTCAATCCCGGAAAAATCTATTTTTACGACGGCTACCTATTTGTAAACGAGGTGAACAAAGGGATTCACATTATTGACAATCAAAATCCATCTTCACCACAAAACATTGGCTTTATCAATATACCGGCCAATAAGGATTTGGCAATAAGAAATGAGCTGCTCTATGCCGATTCACAAAAAGACCTGCTGATATTTGATATCAAAAATCTTCATAACCCGGAGCTGATCGATCGGGTTGAGGATGTGTTTAACATCTCTGCAAATACGCCCCCGGGTTTTACCACACAGGCAGTTGACGCCTCCATGGGCCTGGTTGTAGACTGGAAACCTGTAGTAAGGGAAGAGGTGTGCGAGGGAAATTGCCATTCCCATCCGGCAGCATCCCGAGGAGGTTTTCGAACCATGTCGTCTGATGGATCTTTCACGGCAGGAGAATCTTCCGGTGGTTCGCAAACCGGCGTGGGCGGTTCCATGGCGCGTTTTGCCATTACGGGCGACTATCTCTACGCCGTTGACGACAGGGATCTGATAACCTTCGATATATCAAGCCACAATGCGTCGAAAGTGGACCGGCAATATGTAGGCTGGCTGATCGAAACAATCTTTCCCTATAATGAGAACCTGTTTATCGGGTCGGTTAACTCGATGTATATCTACGATCTCAGCAACCCGGCTTTTCCAAATCAGCTCTCTGTTTTCAGGCATGCAACCGCATGTGATCCCGTGGTTGTTGAAGGTAACTACGCTTACGTAACCCTGCGCGACGGTGATAACTGCCCGAACATTCAGGGCACCAATCAGCTGGAGGTGATCGATGTGGAGGATCTCACCAATCCAAAAAACATCGGGATTTATAAGATGATTAAGCCGCACGGGCTTGGAATTGATGATGGATACCTGTTTGTGAGTGAAGGTGAGCACGGCCTTAAGGTGTTGGATGCAACAGATCCGCACAATGTGAAAGAGATGCGGCACATTACCGACATCAAGACCTACGATGTGATTCCATTCAACGGCGTATTGATGGTAACCGGCGCAAGTGGCATCATACAGTACGACTACAGCAACATTAATGACCTGATTCTGCTGAGCACCATTCCGGTTGTTGATAATAACTAAAGAAATTTCTTCTGCTCCATTGCCGGGATGATTGTGTATACACGATCTCCCGGCAGGTTTATGCAGGGCACATAACACAACTGAATTCCATATGAGACTGCTATTTTTCTCTTTGAGCCTCTTTTTTTTGATCCCGTTGGTTTCATCGGCACAGTCGCAGCTTGAAGATGTGGTTTATCTGAAGAACGGGGGAGTTCTTCGAGGTGAAATCATAGAGATGAACCGGAATGAATGGCTGAAGATCGAAATTGCCGGAAGAAATATATTTGTTGTGATGATGGATGAAGTGAGCGAGATAAAAACAGAGGTGATTCCGTTTCGGCGACACTACAAAGAGGCAGGCTACATCAACAGAAGCGGCGTTGATCTGCTGAGCGGCCAGGGCAGCTCTTCGATAAGGATTTACACCGTAAACGGCTATCAATTTACTCCAGGGTTTTCTGCAGGTTTCGGGCTGGGAGTTTCAACCTACAACGACCCTCTTACATTAATCCCCTTCTTTGCCGATCTCAACTACAGGTTGATCGAATCAAACACGTCACCTTTTATTTTCGTGAAATTTGGATACAACTTCTCCATCAATCATGATGATGATTTTGAGATCGATGATCATCGCGGTGGTTTACTTTTCAATGCCGGAGTGGGTATTGTGTTCAACCTGAGCAGTGGTTTTGGCTGGTATATCAATGCCGGGTACAATATCGACAACTCCTCCTATGAATTCGACACCTGGAACAATCAAACCGTAAATAATAATCTCTCTTTCAGAAGGGTTAATTTTGGAGTGGGTTTTGCCTTTTAAGGAATGGATTCAATATATCTTCGGCATTTCTCAAAACATCGTTTTGAATCTATTGAATAAAAAGGAAACCCAATTACTGCACTAAGTTTTCCCGGCCTTGAATTCCCGGTTCGTCCCGAACGATCGGGACGGAGCAGTGCATTACGAATCCTAAGCCACGCAGGGTTTGATCTAACTTATGAGTTGGTATTTATCAAGGCGGGGCCTTGTCCCGAGGCGTCGGGATGCGGAGCTGAAGCGAACGGTTTCGGGAATTCACAGCCTTG
>SKRK01000368.1 GCA_007118525.1 Balneolaceae bacterium | reverse complement strand
GAGCAGAAAAGAACAGATTTTCATAGTATGAGATCAATTTCGGTTTCATTGAAGAAACGAAATGTTGACAGCTTAGGAAAGCGGGATTTTATATAACGGTGAATTTCTCATAAGGGATCCCAATGGGAACGGGTGGTTGTGCCATAGACATCTCGTTGGGGGAAGAATGCAATGAGTTAAATCTTCAATTCACAAACCTGAATAAAATACGATGAACCACCCCCAAAAGGCTGTCGCAAATTCCTATATCGAACTCACATTATATGGATACCCTTTTCAGCCTTACTCTTATCCGTCACCGTTTTGTGAATGACGAATATAATCTTCTAAATACTCATTGTTCGTTTGATTCATCCCAAATTTTCGGACATACTTATTCTTTGCCGATTGCGCACCTTCTGAACTGCTTTCCGGTTCGGAGAACTTTTTAGGTTCGGTTTTTTTTCTAAGTTCGGGCTTTAGAAGTTCTTCAGGGGGCTTAAAAATGTACTCACCCAGTTTACGCTCCATTTTGTTAAAGTATGAACCTTCTCCCTTTTGCCTGTAAAAGCGCAATACCCAGCCTGTCAGATAGAGTGTGGAAAATGCAAAAACAGCGGCAAAAAAAGTAGCAAATGGCTGGCTTCCGAAGTTATAAGTAACGGTTTGTAAATATGTTACACCCCCGTTCAGGTATGCCATAAAGCTCTGTATTGCATCATTGCCATGCTGCATAGTAAACAAATTGGCCGATAACATGTTATAATCAGATATCAGGTTGTAGGCTGATCCCAATTCTGAAGGCAGGGCAAACAATTTTCTGAGAGAAGATGAAACCGAGCTAAATCCGGTGCCAAGCTTTACCCAAAATGCTCCTTCTGCAGCCAATACAACACCTGTTACCAGCAGTGCCGACAATTTGATACAATACTCCAGAAACAGAAGAATGAATTTGCCCGACATCTCTGCTAAACGCTCCCAATCAACAACCATACGGTCTCCTTTTGGTTTATGATATTTCTATAGATTGCTAAATCAATTTAAAAAGTAGGTGGAATTTACTTTCTCTATAGAAGACCGTGAGAACAGGGAACTGTTACAGCTTTCTAATACTGGGGCAGGCAAATAGAGGGTGTACTTTCGGTGAAAGTACTTCTATTTAAACTGGGTGAAAAAATCTCTAAATACTTCGCGAGTAACTTCCCGCCTGAATTGATGCATATTTTTATCTCCGTCTGTATTGGTAATTGAGATTGCCGCGGTACCCGATTCTGGATGAATATAAAACCAGGAGTAGTACGACCATTGCGTACCCGTATGACCAATCACTCTCATTCCGTCAAACTCTTCAAGAAAAAAAGAGAGGGCTGCTGATGAACGAACCCCACCCTCTTCTGTGATGGGAAGTTCTTCATTCCAGAGCTCTTCAAGTGAAGATCTTTTCAAAATTTCAGTTCCCGTTTGGGATCTGCCCAGCAGAAAGTTCAGATACCTTACCATGTCGGTCAGTGGTGCGTTCAGCCCGCCGTTGGAAGTTGTGATGCCGGTGTGAAAATCCAGGCCGCGCGGTTCAGGCTTCCCCTCTTTAATTACATAACTGTTCGAGCGATATGGCAAAAGGTGGGCCGGTGTATGATTAAAATAGCTCTTATTCATGCCAAGTGGACTCAGGATGTGCTTATCTACATAAATCTCCCAGGGATCATTTGATAGCTTTTCAATAATTTGACCTAAAAATATGATAGCCGGATTGGAGTAACTGTGACGGCTTCCCGGCTCAAACTCAATTTGAGTATAGGGAAACATGGCCACCAGCTGTTCCCACCGCTTGGGCTCAAAAGGGTGCCAATCTTCATTACCGCCCCATGGCCAGGTTGAATTTCTCAATCCCGTTGAATGGTTCAGGGCCATGCGAACGGTAATCTCATCCATATCTCCATATGGATTGTGAATCTCTCTCAGTTCAGGAAGGTAATCTGTAAGGGCAGTGTCGAGCGCCAGAAGACCACGATCGCGAAGCTGCATGATCCCTATTGCCGTTAACGTTTTGGTAATAGATGCCCAGTGGAAAATCGTGTTTTCATCCACAACTCGCCGCTCACTCAATTCTGCATAACCATAGTAGTGATTTGCAATCTCACCATCTCTAAGAAATAATAGGGCTCCCCCTACTACCTGGTGCTCTTTTAGTTTTTTTTCAAAGTTGTTAAACGTTGAATTCCGGGAATTAATTAAAGAAGAGTCTTGGGCTGTAGATTCCATAGCAAAATTATTTAGCTGGATGAACAGAAAAAGGACTGACAGAAGGATTCTAATCATGGGGGATAGCCGCAGCTGATTTAAAACAGATTCGCTGTTATAATCTTAATCGGTGACAGTTCAGATTAATCTATTTAAAATCAGATAAAGATGAAAAGTTCATAACCGATCAACGCATCGATAATGTAGCAGCCATTTCATTGGCAATAAAAAAACCCCATCCTGAATTAACAGAATGGGGTTTAATTTTGAGGTCGTATGTAAATTACCTTGTAAAAGGCACTTCTTCTTTGCCATTGATCAGGTTATTGATCTGTGGCTGTCCGAAACGCAGTGCGATCTCTGCAGCTGTCAAGCCTTGCTTGTTTTTAGCTGAAATATCTGCACCAACACGGATTAACTGTGCCGCAATATAATATTGGCCATTCTCAGATGCTACCATCAGCGCAGTGTAGCCATCATTGTTCTGACTGTTTACTTCAGGGTTGTGAGCAAGAATAATTTTAATCATTCTTGGATTCCCGATTTTAGATGCCAGCATCAGCGGTGTATTTCCGTTTCCGTCAGCGGTATCAATCGCTGCGCCTTCAGCCAAAAGAACATTCAGGCTAACGATATCGATGTTGTGAATAGCTTCAATAATATTGTCAGTCACAACAACATCAGTAGACCCGGCTCTTGCATCTGTAATAAATAATGCAAATGCCAGAATTATTGTTAGAATTGTAGGTAATAGGTACTTCATCGTCTTAATTTTTACTGTTTATGTGTTTTTTATCCTGATTTATTGATCTTATGCCGGGTTTTTCAGCAGGTAAGTTATTTTTCAATTTAGCCGGCCTTTAAATTTGTTGTTTATACAACGCATATAAGATACGGAAGGTTTCAATTTTTAGGGCTGATTAGGGCGATACATAGAAAGTAAATCGCTTTGCCGGAAAGGAGTAACAATATAAACCTACCTAATCTAAATAATTAAGTGTAATCGCCTCTTTTACTCGGATGATTAAAGTATTTACGTGCGATTATCAGATTTTCGCACAAATAATTTAAGTTTTTGAGCGATTTCCCTGATTAAATTCGAATAACTCACTTCAAATTGGACGAGATCATTTTCTGCCTCATTTCCGAAACTCAAACTGTCTATGGGATATTCAACTGATAAGTAGCTGCACTTATACAGGCCGGTAATTAATTAGTGATCTTGAACTCCTAAAAACCCTGCTTCCCATTCAATCAAAAGCTCTCTTCCCGTAACTTCTTCAAACAGACTTTTTTTTCGGGTTGCTCCCCATATCTCGAGTTGAGGATCCGCCTCTGTACCAATTTTTATAATTGTCTGATTGCCAGTTATTTCCACATCCAGTGTTCTCACATTTTGATAGTGACTCCTGTCCAGTCCATCAGCAACCCGTAAAATTGCGGAGAGTATTTTCACACGTTGTTTGTTGGTTTTGGACAGCTGATTATAAAAGGGGTGCCTGACTTTTGGCGTGGATCTTCTGTGATAACGGGCTACGTTTGCCATTATATCAATTTCAATCTCTTTGAACCCCAGCAGATCTGCATTCCGTATGATATATAGCGCGTGTTTATGATGCTTTCGATGAGAAATGTGGTAGCCAATATCGTGCATCAGCGCAGCGTATTCTAGCAGTTCACGGTCCGGTTCACTCAAGTTCAATTCGTTTTTTAGCGCATCAAATAGCTTCAGGCTCAGCTTAGCCACATGTCTGGAGTGATCTTCGTGCCAGTCGCATTTTTGAACCAGCTCAAGCACGCTGCGGCGTCGCGGATCTCCCACCACTTCCAGGCCCTGTATTTCATCCATCTCTTTTTTAATGTACCTGAGTATAATCCCCTCTCTGAGCGCCTGTGATGAAATTTTCACATCATTGATGCCGAACGTTTTGAGAATGTAGTGAACCAGCACTAATCCGGCCGGCAAAAGCTCTATCCGTTTTTCATCAATTCCTTTCAGTTTAGCGCGCTGCTTACGATCCATTCCTATCACTTCATCATAAAAAGCAAAGAACTCTTTGGAAGTAAACTCCAGCTCATTAACCGAAAGGCTGGGTGATTTCTTATTCCGGTAGGCAATCATTAGTGCAATATTCTCCATTGTTCCTGAAGAACCGATCATGATTTTGGCCCTGTGCATGGCAAACGCCTGGGCTACATCTATCAGATTTTCATGAAAATAATTGCGCAGTGTTTTAATCTCCTCACCGGTGATGGGATCGTGATCAATAAAGGAGGCGGTCATCCTTGCCACACCAATTTTTTTGCTGGTAAGGAAATAGAATTTTTTCTTGTCAGCCAGAATGTACTCTACACTTCCCCCTCCGATATCCATGATTAACGCGGGATCTTCAGGCATCTGAACACCATGCTGAACCGCTAACCCTATCAGCTCTGCTTCGAGTCTGCCGGGAATGGCATAAATTTTGACACCAACCTCATCAATAGCCCTTTGAATAAAAACACCACCATTTTCAGCCTCACGGATGGCACTCGTAGCGTAGGCTAATATTAGATTTGAATCCTGGTGGTCTGAGAGAGTTTTGATTTTATTGAGCGCTTCAAGGCCTCGTTGCATCGCGGCTTCCGAAAGTCCTTCTTCCACGCCTTTTTCAGCAAGTAAAACCATCTCTTTCAGCTTGTCGATGGTATAAAAACTGCCGTCCGAAAAAATATCCACGATAACCGCATGAAATGAATTTGTCCCCAAGTCGATTGCAGTAATACGTTTAACCGGCCTTTTCATATAAGAGTCGTTCATTCCATATTCGTTTTTATTATCTTTAAAATCTTAAAAAGGATACTGATTGTGACAATCAAAATCTTTTTCGAATTTGGCCTTCTGAAATCCATTAAGTAAAAAACACATTTTGAAATCTGGTTTATGAACCGCCTTACAGACTCCTTCTCGTCAGCTCCATGGTGTTTTAACGGACATGCTCACACGGTTCTCTGCTCGCTTCTTTTTCACTCTCCGCATGTCCATTATAAACGTGTTCAAATCGACACGCCTGATAATGATTTTCTGGACATCGACTACACTCACGGTGAGAATAAAAAGCCGGTGGTCATCATTTTCCACGGGCTTGAAGGGCACTCCAATCGATACTACGTAACCCAGCTTGCCAATCATCTCCATCAGAGAGGCTTTACAGTTGTAGCTCCCAATTTCAGAAGCTGCAGCGGCACTCTGAATCGAACAAAAAAGTTCTATCATTCCGGTGAAATCGAAGATCTTCAAACCATCATTAGCTGGGTAAATAGAGAATTTCCGAACCGTACTATTCATGCCGCCGGTTTTTCACTTGGAGCCAGCGCACTGCTCAATTACCTGAAAGAGCATAAAACCCATCATCCTTTAAGGAGCATCGTTGCCATTTCTACGCCCTTCGACCTGAAAAGGGGCTCCATCAATCTTGAAAAAGGGTTTAATAAGATCTATTCCATTCGATTTCTCAGAACACTGGCACAAAAACTCCGGGAAAAGAAAAAAATATATCCTGATTTGCCGGATTTTAACGGCTCTACCATATATGAATTTGATGACCAGGTGACAGCTGAAATCTATGGGTTTGATGGCGCTGAAGATTACTACCATCGATGTTCCAGCGGGTTGTTCATGGATCAAATCCAAACCTCAACCCTGGTTATTCACAGTAAAGAAGACCCTATGTGTCCCTTTCAATGGACTCCGATTGATGCGATTCGGAAGAACCCTAATCTGGTAGAATGCTTTACGGATCAGGGCGGTCATGTAGGTTTCTGGAGCCTCCCTCCGGGATGGCTGAACAAAACCGTCGGTGATTTCATAAGTGAAAATTGATCCGGCACAGATATTCGGGTGAACGCCTGGTATCTATATTTGTTACCTAAGCCGGATAACTGCACAACTTCATGATAAAATCGGCAGTTCAACTATTTGGGAATAATATCCGTTACATTTTGAATGTTTGCTCTCAATTTTAAATTTATTATTTAAGCGTATATGGTCATCATTATCGGATCGGGGCCTATCGGTCTTGCAACTGCAATTGAATTAAAAAAGAGAGGGATTAAATCCCTGATTATAGAGCGTGGATGCCTGGTGAATTCGATCTATAACTACCCCGTCAATATGACCTTTTTTTCTACCTCGGAAAGACTGGAGATCGGCAATATTCCTTTCATTTCGCATGGCCCCAAACCTACCCGAAAAGAGGCCCTGGAGTACTACCGTCGCGCAGCAGAACACTACAAGCTGGATGTAAAACTCTACGAAGAGGTTAAATCGGTAAATGGGAGTGACGGAGATTTCGAAGTGATAACAGAGAAAGCATCCTATAAAGGGAAAAAAGTAGTACTTGCCACCGGCTTCTACGGGCAGGCAAATCCTATGAATGTGCCCGGCGAATATCTTCCCAAAGTACTTCACTACTACGACGAACCTCATCGATATGCCTGGCAAAACGTATTGGTTGTGGGAGGTGGTAATTCTGCCGCCGATGTTGCACTTGAAACCTGGCGCTGCAGGGCCAATGTTTCCATATTGGTAAAATACGATACGCTAAAACCCTCCATTAAATACTGGGTGAAACCTGATATTGAGAACCGGATTAAGGAGGGCTCAATTACCGGCTATTTCAATTCTGAAGTAGTGGAGATCCGCAAGGATGAAGTGGATATACAAACCCCGAAAGGCAAGAAAACTATAAAAAATGATTTTGTTCTGGCGATGACCGGCTATCGACCCCACTTTGGCCTGATGGAAAAACTTGGAATAGAACTTACGGAAGATGAAGTGAAAATGCCCGTCTATAATGAAAAGACGCTTGAGACCAACCGAAAAGGACTTTATGTGGCCGGTGTAGTTTGCGGTGGTATGGATACCAGCCGGCTATTTATTGAGAACACCCGAATTCATGCAGAGCACATTTCGGAAGATATTGAAAAGAGAAAAAAATAGGGCAAGCGACCCATATCACGCCGCTACGACCTACTACCGCTGCTGCCTTCCGACCCTGACGGAGTTCATAGGGAGCTGGCTGTATGGAACTTGCCCCGAATAGTTAAGATAAGGCCTTTTCAATTAAAACTAAATGAAAATCGTGTATTAATTTACCCTTCAATAACACCCTCCCACTTTTCATCGGGTTGCTCTGAAATCAACTCCCTGCACCTTTTAATGTAGACAGAAGAGGGATTAGTCAGCTCATTTGAGTACAACTGTTGCGACTCAAACTCACGCACATGTTCAAATTGTGTTATAGCTTTTTCGAACTCCCTTAAATAATAGAGCTCAAGTGCTTTTTCAAATGAATCTATTAGTTCGATAGTCATTTCCTGCGCATTTTTCTTAAAACTCACCAGTTGGTACAGCCAGATTGGTTTTTGTCGTCCTTTAACCCGAACCCTGCCCAATTTCCTGAATAGAAATTCACCACTCTTTTCAGCCTCTGTTTTTGTGGATTCAGAAATCACCGCATAAACGCCAAAAAGCTTACATGCGGTCTCACACCTGGCACCAACGTTCACCTGATCGCCCATCACGGTGTAATTAAATCTCTTTTCCGATCCCATATTACCTACAAGCATCTTACCGGTATTTAACCCGTATCGCGTTTTTATATTAATTTTTTTTCCGTCTTTAGTAGCTCCCACCCAGTTAAATCCTGCAGTTAAAATTGTTCGGCAGGCATCTGAAGAGTGCTTTTCGGATGGAATTGGTGCTCCGTAAAATGCCATTACCGCATCCCCAATAAATTTATCAAGCGTACCATGATTATCATTAATAATAGCTGACATTTCTCCCAGATAGTCGTTCATGATCCCAACAAGCTCATGGGGTTCAATAGATTCAGCAATGGCTGTAAAATCCTCAATATCTGTAAAAAGAACCGTCAGATCTTCAATGCTTCCCCCCAGTTTATAGGAAATATCGTCAGATACCATTTTCTCAACCAATTCGGGTGAAACGTACGACGAAAACATAGATTTGATCTTCATCTTCTCACGTACTTCAGAAATCACATTCTGCAAGGTTGAGCCAGTGTAACCCAGTAAAACAGCCAGGAAAACGGGCAGGATTGGCAAGAATAAGTTGAATTGAATGAAAATGAACAGCGCTGTCAATCCCCAGCCAAGACCGAATATAATTGCTGCTGTTAGCCCTCCCCATCCAATAAATCGCAGTGTAATAAGATAACCGATAATCAATATAAGAAAGGTGATAAACAGATTTTGCAGCGGCGGGAGCTCTTTCAGAAACGATTCATCAATCAAGGTTTGAATGGCATGAGCATGAATTTCAACCCCCGCCATAATCTTGTCGCCGGAACTGTTTGGAAAAGGAACCTGGTGGAAATCCTGCAGCTCGGGCATGGTTGCTCCTACCAAAACGATCTTGTCGCGAAGCACGTCCTGGTATAAAAGCCCATAATCCGGATCATCAAACTCATTCACTTCAAATGCCAATCTCTCTGTTGTGGTCTGGAAGTCTTTATCATCCACCACCCTCTCAAGGCTAATATAATCGAATGAACGGTAACCACCGTAGTAGTTGATCAGCATTCTGCCTTGATTTGTTTTTGGCAAACGCCTGCCGGCAACATTGTAATGGGTTCGTTCATTTACATACGAGACATCTTCGTCCAAAACCAGTGGCATCATCTGCAAGGCAAGTGAAAAATAGGGCTGCCCCTGGAAGTTTAATTGAAGCGGATAGGATCGAATTGCACCATCGAGATCACGACGCATATCTACGAAGCCAATATTCCACGGTGTAGCATCAAGGAGGTCATTTCTCGGAAATACAGGTGAGATATTTTCAACCAGGTAGTCACCGGCCCTTCGGTCTGCTTGCCGGCGAAAGCCACCAATAAAAACCACATTTTGCGCCTGCCGTACAGCCTCTGCAAAGATGGAGTCATTTCTTGCATCATACAAATCAGGCTGGTCAAACATCACATCAAAAGCAATTGCCCTTGCACCGGCTCTGTTCAGATTTTCTACAAGCTTAGCATATACATACGATGGCCAGGGAAATTTGTAGGGTATTTCTGCATCGGCCTGCTGGCTCATTTCTACAATAACAATATCACTATGAGACAGGTCCACTTCACCTCTAATCTGAAACAACAGATCCCGCATATCCAGATCAATTGATTGAACTACAGGAGAAAGGGTAAAAATCAATAAGATACCACCTGTCACCAATAGGGTTAATATGCTGGGTCCGATATTCTTCAATATCCTTTTATAGAGCGATTAGTTTATGGGATGATATGCGACTGTAGTTTGCATGATACGGCCATTTAAGAAATTGCCAAAACCGGCCCGTTCGTTTTCAGCAAGCCCGGGATGTTACAAGTGCAAAATGGTTCTCTTAAAAGAGTACCCTATATTACTTAAATACTTCTATTTAAGAAAGAACACATTACTTGCCTGAATAAGATGTGAGTGATCATTTTGGAGAATTATTAACATTGAAACGTGAATTTTGCCGGCACGTTCAAAAAATGAGCACGTGGCGATCCCTTCGTAGAGGCGAGTTACATATGTATAACTGCTTGTATCAATCAATAGTCCGGCCGTTCACCTCCCTGAACTGCAGAACCCAATTCTGCAGCTCATGATCCCTGATCACTTCATTATAATTCACGGTGAGCTGGTTTAAAGCTGTTTCGGTGAGCTGCCCTGTTATGATATCCAACCCGTCCTCGTCAGTTTGTGCAAACATGCCTGCCCTTAACTGCACCATCTGCCCGCTGTTAATGGCCATGATCTCTATCTCACCTTCATCTACCCAAAAAAATCCGGATGCAAACACCCCAAATAAAGCATAGTCTGTATGTATAACACTGGAACTTGTGGTGATTTCAAATGCTGATTGATTGTTACCATTTAGTTTTAAAAACAACCCTCCATGAAGCAGATCTATCCTGATACTCACTTCCATATCTCTCCCTTCTTCACCTGAAATCAATAGCCTTGAACCGGGGTGGATAAAGGCTATCGACTCGTTTTTAAAATGCACAATAGCATATTCAAGTTGCCCGGTCACTAAAGTGTCACCACTTTTCAAAGGCGTTCCCGTTTCCCTCAGCGTATCGGCTGCCACTTTATTTGGAACTGCTTGAGTAACAAAATCAACTTCTTTGGATAAATCTTGCCCTGAACTTAAACCAAAAGATTGAGTGGCTAAAAGCATCGGGTTTGCAAGAAAAAGAAATAATATCAATTTTATCCAGATCATCTTTAAATCTTTCATCTCTTAATGGATAGTTCAATTCTCACTTCTGTTTACACACCGGTATTAAAAATGCATTATTATTTTTTTCAAGTATCGGGGGAGACTCTCGGCCTGACAATCAATATTCGAAATACACTACTTCGATTACCAATTAAAGCATAAAGGAGTACAGAGCTGGATTTTCCAGCTGATCTGATATATATTCGCCTTATCTATTATGTGTATACCGGGATTTCAGATTTTTGATCCTTACCCAAGTCAATCAATCTAAATAATCTGCTATTTTACTATTCGAATAGACAGCTTTTATGAGACAATCTTACCTGCTGCTTACAGGAATCCTGGTACACAGAAATTGAAAACTATTCCGAATTGGAGAGAATGTTATGTTTAATCGGAACTATTACCTATAAATGATGTAAAGTGTATAGGTAATTTTTTTGAAAAGGCG
>SKRK01000116.1 GCA_007118525.1 Balneolaceae bacterium | reverse complement strand
CCCTGAGATGCAGCCCTGATTGCCCGCAGGAAAAAGGCTATACCGCATGCGCATAGCGCAGTAGCTGAAGTCATCTGCTCCTCACGAATGGCCTGGGTGTGGCCAACCGTATCAAATATTGCTTTGGTGATATCTATAGCTTTTGGATTTGAAGATTCTGAACAGATACAGGTCATCGATTCCCGGATGGCAATGGCTGTGTTTGGCATTGCCCGGGATATGGGCACTCCCTGGGGCAACTGGCGGGCAATAGTATCGATGGTGGCACCTGATACGACAGAGATGATAAGATGCTTTTTTTTGTCCACTGCCGGATTCAGCTCCTCCAGCAACTCGTCGAGTTGATGTGGCTCAACGCTTACAATAAGGATGTCGGTGTTTTTAACCGCCTCTGCGTTATCACTGGTAACGCGGAAACCACGCGTGGCGTAATCTTGTAGTTTCTCAACCCTTCTTCGGGTTAGCCAAATACGATCGGGGGTAAAAATACCCGCAGAAGTTAATCCATCCGCAATAGAGCAACCGATATTTCCTGCTCCAAGTATGGCAACCGACTGTTTTTCGAAGTTCATCTGAAATTAATTACAGGTTATTCATAGTGTATAACAGTGAAAAAACGTCAATCTAATCTATAACATCAATCTTTTAAAGCCGAAAACCGCAATAAAAGTGTGAAAGCGCTTTTACGGAATAACCATAGTTTTGAAAATATTAACTTGAACACAGCCAATTGAATGGGTAAAATGAGGGTTCGTCGATTCTTAATTTTTTAAAACAGGTTTAATGAAAATAATGAAGTTCGGGGGTAGCTCTGTGGGCAGCCCTGAAGCACTTGAGAGCGTGATCTCAATTATATCCGGGCAAACGTCCAAAAAGAGACCGGTCGTGGTCGTATCTGCTTTCAGAGGAGTGACCGATCAGCTTTTTGAGATCTCCAAACTCGCCTCAGAGGGAAATTTGATCTATAGGGATATTCTGGAAGAGATTGAACAACGCCATTTTACCACAATGCGCTCGCTGTTGCCTGCCAAAGATCAGAGTGAGGTCTTTACCAGTTTTAAATTGACAATGAACGAGCTGGAAGATGTTTTACAGGGGGTGTCGCTAACGCGTGAACTCACCGTAAAAACACTCGATTTCATTGTTGGTTTTGGGGAGCGTTTCTCAGCCATCATTCTTGCCGGCTGCCTTAAAAGCAGGGGGGAGGCTTCAGAGTACACCGATACCCGGCCTCTGATTAAAACCGATGAAAACTTTGGAGCAGCGCGGGTATTGGCGGCACCCACCTATCAAAACATAAAATTGCATCTCGAGAAGCACGCCGGAAAGATTGTTGTGGCAACCGGTTTTATCTCATCAACAGAGAATAACGAATCAACAACATTGGGTCGTGGCGGATCGGACTACACGGCTTCACTGTTTGGAGCAGCCTTAAGCGCCGAAGTTATTGAAATATGGACTGATGTAGACGGGTTAATGACGGCCGACCCCCGAAAAGTGAAGCGTGCATTCCCGGTCGTAAACGCCTCGTATGAAGAGGCAATGGAGCTGTCGCACTTTGGGGCCAAGGTAATCTTTCCGCCAACCATTCAGCCTGCGTTTAAATCGGGCATACCTATTGTGATAAAAAACACCTTTAAACCTGAGCTTCCGGGAACAATGATAAAGAATGATTCAGTTAGCCAGCCCGGCTTTATTCGAGGGATGTCTTCAATCGACGATGCTGCACTCATTACCATCAAAGGAAGCGGTATGATCGGGGTGAGCGGTGTAGCCTCAAGAATTTTCAGCGCACTGGCTAAAGGCAATATCAATGTCATCCTGATTACCCAGTCTTCATCGGAGCACACGGTTACCCTGGCTGTGCTTCCTCACCAGGCTTCAATTGCAAAAGAGACGATTGAAATAGAATTTACCGAAGAGTTCGATACTGGTGCAATCGATGAAATTAAACTCGAAAGGGATCTCTCCATCATCGCTGTGGTAGGAGATAACATGCGTCAGATTCCGGGAATAGCCGGTCGTGTTTTTAACGCCCTGGGAAGAAATGGTATCAATATTGTAGCCATTGCACAGGGCTCGTCGGAAAGAAACATCTCCTTTGTTGTTGACCGGGAAAATGAGAAAAAAGCGATGAATACACTGCACGACGCCTTCTTTTTGGCCGGTGTAAAAAGTGTAAACCTGTTTCTTGTTGGGGTGGGGCTTATTGGCGGTGCCCTGCTCGAGCTGCTTGCCGAACAGGCGGCCAGTCTTTACGACGAGTATCTGATCGATATTAACCTGAAGGGAGTGGGCAACAGCAGTAAAATGGTTTTTGATGAAGAGTCGATAGAGTTGACGAACTGGAAAGAGAGTTTGGAAAAATCTGATTCAGGCATGGACCTGGACGTATTTGTAGAGCAGATGAAGCAGATGAATTTGCCAAACTCTATCTTTATCGACTGTACGGCCAGTTCAGATATACAGAGAGTGTATAAGGAGATCCTGTCGAAAAGCATTTCAATCGTTACTCCAAATAAAAAGGCGAACTCCTCGTCTCAGGAGTTCTTTAATGATTTGGAAAGAACCGCTTCACACCACAACTGCGCCTTCAGATACGAAACCAATGTGGGTGCAGGATTGCCACTGATTGGCACCATGCACGAACTGGTGTCGACCGGCGATCATGTTGAGCGTATAGAAGGGGTGCTTTCGGGTACTCTCAGTTATATCTTCAATAGTTTCGACGGCAGTAAACCTTTCAGTGAGATTGTTAAAAAAGCCCGTGAAAAAGGGTATACAGAGCCCGATCCCCGTGAAGATCTGAATGGGCAGGATGTTGGCAGGAAGCTGCTGATTCTGGCAAGAGTGGCCGGTTACGAACTGGAGTTTGATGACGTAGAGATTCAAAACCTTGT
>SKRK01000091.1 GCA_007118525.1 Balneolaceae bacterium | reverse complement strand
GGTCTTGAATGGCCCGAATCTACCAAAGAGATGCAGCGCAACTGGATTGGAAAATCGATAGGTGCAGAGATTGATTTCCAGGTGCATGAGCACGATGAAAAGATTCGTGTGTTCACCACCCGGCCCGATACCATTTTTGGCGCCACCTACATGGTGCTTGCACCGGAACACCATCTTGTGGATGTAATTACGACTCCGGACCGGAAAAAAGATGTTGAAGGCTATAAAGAGAGTGCCGAGCAGAAATCCGATTTAGAACGACAGGAGCTTACCAAAGAGAAATCGGGAGTTTTCACAGGAGCTTATGCTATCAATCCGGCAAACGGCAAGGAGATCCCGATCTGGATTGCCGACTATGTGCTGGCTCATTATGGAACCGGGGCTATTATGGCGGTACCCGGGCAGGATGAACGCGACTGGGAATTTGCCGAATCATTTGATCTGCCCATCATTCGAACCGTTCAGCCGCCTGAAGATTTTGAAGGCAAAGCCTATACCGGCGATGGACCGGCCATAAACAGTGACTTTTTGGACGAACTTAACATAACGGATGCTAAAATCAGGATTATCGAATGGCTTGAGAAGAACGGGGTGGGCAAGAAGAGCGTAAACTATAAGCTGCGCGACTGGCTTTTTTCACGTCAGCGCTACTGGGGTGAGCCTTTTCCAATTATACATGTGGATGGCAAGCCTAAAGCTGTACCCGAAGAGGAGCTGCCCGTAATCCTGCCGGAAGTAGACCATTTCCAACCAACTAAAACCGGGGAACCACCGCTGGCCCGTGCCACTGAGTGGGTTGAGACAACAGATCCGGAGACCGGTAAAAAGGCTCTTCGTGAAACCAATACCATGCCGCAATGGGCCGGATCGTGCTGGTACTATTTACGCTATATTAGTCCTGATTATGATGGCGGACCGGTAGACAAAGGCGAAGAGAACTACTGGATGCCTGTTGATCTCTATGTAGGCGGGTCAGAACACTCGGTTCTGCACCTTCTCTATGCCCGGTTCTGGCACAAAGTGCTATACGATTGCGGAGTTGTATCCACTAAAGAGCCTTTTCAAAAGCTGGTCCATCAGGGGATGATCCTGGGAGAGGTAGAGTACACTGCGTATGAAAAAGACGGCAAAATGATCAGCGCCGAAGAAGCAGCCGGTTTGGACGATGTTACACGGGTGCGGCTATCCGATTCAGATGTGGAGAAGAAAGGCGATCGCTTTGTGATGAAGGGAACTCAAATTACTGTTGATTCCAAAGCTCATAAAATGTCGAAATCGCGTGGAAATGTGATCAATCCTGATGATGTTGTCGTGCGTTATGGTGCAGACTCTCTGCGTCTCTATGAGATGTTTATGGGGCCGCTGGAGCAGGTGAAGCCCTGGAGTACGAAAGGGGTTGAAGGGGTGAACCGTTTTCTGAACCGCGCATGGCGACTCTTTTTCGGAGACGGGGATGTGGATGTGCTGAATATCTCGGAAACCGAGCCGGATGCCGGCCAGCTGAAAGTGCTTCACGAAGCGATCAAGAAAGTGACCGAGGATATCGAGAACATGCGATTTAATACCGCTATCTCTGCACTGATGATCTTTGTGAATGAAGCCAACCAGTGGGAAGCTTTACCAAGATCTGTCGCTGAACCTTTTGTGATTTTACTCTCTCCCTTTGCACCGCATATTGCTGAGGAGTTATGGAACCGTCTAGGTCACAGTGAGTCATTGGCATATGAGGAGTGGCCGGAATACAATGATGAGTACCTCAAGAGTGATACGGTAGAATACCCTGTACAGGTGAATGGAAAAGTTCGGGCAAATATCGAAGTTCCGGCTGACAGGGCCAAAGACAAGGATTTTGTACTCGGCCTTGCCAAGCAGCAAAAGAATATTGAAAAATATCTTGATGGATCAACCATCGTGAAGGAGATATTTGTACCGGGACGGATTGTGAATCTGGTGGTTAAGCAGTAGCAGAAATTTTCTTACTTTTATCCAGCCGGGCAGGGTGTGTTGCAATGCTTATAGTTAAAACCATTTGAGTGGTTCAGGTAATTCACCGGTCCAAAAATTGCAATTATTTACGGAGTGATGAAAAAAGAGATATCATTCGAAAAACTGATGCTTCTTAGCGCTATTGTAGGTTTAATAGGGGGCCTTGGGGCGGTTGCTTTCCGATATCTCATTCTCTTTTTCCAGTATCTTTTCTACGGCACCACCAGTGCGGAGGAATTCTTTGAAGCTGCACAGAATCTCCCCTGGTATTATACGCTGATAACCGTAACCGCCGGCGGGTTAATTGTAGGCTTAATTGTTCATTTCAGCCGAAAGAGACAGATTCAGGGACACGGAGTGCCTGAGGTTATGCAATCGGTGAAAAATAAAAAAGGAAACATTAGCATGTTAATCGCTCCTTTAAAAGCTTTAGCCAGTGCTATAACTATTGGCAGTGGCGGAAGTTCAGGTAGGGAGGGGCCAATTGTACAGATTGGAGCGGCTTTCGGATCTTCTCTCGCAAATAAAATGAATCTGGATGAACACCGAAGACTCCTGCTTTTGGGAGCCGGTGCCGCGGCAGGAATCGGAGGAACATTTAACGCTCCTATCGCGGGAGTCATTTTTGCCTGGGAAATATTGCTTAAAGATGTCAAGATATCAGATATCCTGCCGATTATGCTTAGCTCAATGGTGGGCACGGTAGTTGCGAATTTGATTCTTGGGTTTCCGGGTCTGATGTTCGACTTGCCAGAAATAGAAATCGTAAGCTATTGGGAAATATTTTTATACATAGTGCTTGGTGTTTTAGCAGGTTTTACTGCGCTGATTTATTCCAACAGTCTGTACGGCACAGAAGATATTTTTGAGAAGATGAAACTTCCTGTGTATCTGAAACCTGCTCTTGGTGGCCTGGCGGTTGGAGC
>SKRK01000345.1 GCA_007118525.1 Balneolaceae bacterium | reverse complement strand
GGCGCTGGGCAAAAAGCTTAAGCTCGAAATTCACTGATTTCAAACCATTATTTGCTTACATAAGATGCATACATCCAAACAAGTTTCTCCTGTTCGCTGATGTAGTCACTCATCAGAGCATTTGTACCTTCATCTTCGGCATCGTCAGATAGTTCAAGAATTTCACGCTGAATTTTCAATATTATTTTAAAAGCCTCCAAAATTTCATTCACAGCGTTTTTGCCATCTGATACTTTAGCGCTTTCTGATATTTCAGACGCTTCCACATATTTGGAATATTGATGATTGGGCGTGTAACCCAATGTGAGTATTCTCTCGGCGACCTCATCAATTTTTACTTTCAGATCATCATAAAGCTCTTCAAATTTATCGTGAAGTACGAAAAACGAATCCCCCTTAATGTTCCAGTGAAATCCTCTTGTATTTTGATAAAATACTGAGTAATTGGCCAAAAGAATATTCAGCTTATCGGCTAACATCTTAATCTTGTCACTATCCAGACCTATTCTGTTTTTTGTACTCATAAATCTATGTTTTTCAATGTTTATATTTTCATTAACTGTCCTTTAAAATACACAAATTAGCCACCAAAAACTCTATTTCTTATCGATATGGTGCATCAATAAAATCGAACCGGGTGAGGCAGATACGAGAAAAAGCCTGACGTATATCTTCTGGATATTTTAAAGAATAATAGCTACAGGGGTTCTTCAGCCTTGATAGGTGGTTGCTCAAATAACCCTGATTTTTAAGCCGATATGAGTCCACCTCAATTCATAAATTATCTTCGTTCCTCTCGGGATTTAGAGTCTAACACTGCATTTAGAACTGCTCCAAAAATCAAAATTGCCGAACATATATAAAAATAAATCATTAGGAAGATAATGGCTCCCAATCCACCGAAAAGTATACTCAGATCAACAAAAGTGCGCATATAAAACTCAAAACCCACTGATAAGCCAATCCATACCAGTACCGATAAAACCGATCCGGGAATAATGTTTCGAAAATCCTGTTTTACGTTTGGAGCTGCATAATAGACTATTGAAATCGTCAGCATTAGCAAAATTACCGCAACCGGCCATCGCAGCCATGCCCAGATTGTGATATATGCTTCATCAAGCGCTACAAGCCCGGTTAACCACTCTAAAACCTGGGGGCCTAAGATCATAAATAACAAAGCCAATATCAGCATCACTGTAATGGCAAGGGTGTATGCAATTGATAACAGGAATTGAGACCAAAATGGCCGGGATTCATTTACATCATAGACGATGTTTAGAATATGGGTGGTAGAGCGCATGGCACTTGAAGCAATCCAAAGGGCAAAGATTAATGCCACAGGTAATAATATTCCTGTTGGTTCTTCAAGTTCACCCACAAATTGGACAACCACTTCGGTTGCTCTTTCCGGCACTATGATTCCGGCATGTTCATATAAAACCCGATAGAGTTCTTCCAGGTCTAAAAAGCCCAATATGGATATAAATACAATCAAAAAAGGGACAATGGCAAAAAGCATTTGAAAGGCTAATGCAGCAGCATACATATCCATATCATCTTCAAAAAAACTCTTAAATGTCTTTTTGAACAATTCTACATTTGTTTTAAAAAGGCCGGATTGCATCGGTTGATACTTTTTTGTTACCCTTAAATAGTGGTTTGGCGTAAACCGTAAACCCGTTTTGTATAATTTAATTATTACAAACCTGAAGTTTGATTAACAATCAGGGTAAAGACTCTTCCCTGCTGATTAAGGCCTGAATCCGGAGGTTTTATTGACCCCTAAAAGAGATTCTTAATTGAGCTCAGGTTAAACGTGCGGGATTTCCCCGGATTAATCCAGCGTTACAAAAACCGATGTACGGGATTCATTGTTCACTGCTTTGCTTTTGTGTCCGCGGCCGGTTACATCTTCCGCCAGTAAAATATCACCTGTAGAAAAACGCCGAACAGTTCCATCCCCCACCTCCACATCCACCGCCCCATCCAGCATGATGATATACTGAGGCTGTGGCGCGTTATGCCAGTCGTAATCGTAATCAGGCCCTGTGTGGCGAAAGATTATACCCGTCGCATTCACTTTTTCCGAGAGTTCACCGATATCACCTGCGCTCTCAAGCTCTATCTCTAAATCCTCGAAGTGAGATTCATTATCGGAACCGGTATAAAGACGGGTAATTTTCATAAGAGCAGGTTTGATTATAAAATGATGGCTTTCCAAAAACAGATTAGACATTGATTTCAGGCAGTTGCTTTTCGATCATCTCCCGTTTGGGCTCAAGCCAGGGAGGAAGAATCAGTTTTTGCCCCAGCTTTTCCGGATCTTCATCCACATCGTAACCCGGACCATCGGTTGCGATCTCAAACAGCACACCGCCCGGAGAGCTGAAATAGACAGAGTGGAACCAGTGCCGATCGATAACCTGTGACGGATTAAGCCCCATTTTTATTACTTTCTCACGCAATTCGTTTAACTCTTCATCATCGGCAGCCCGGAACGCTACGTGATGAATCGTTCCGCGTCCGTTCGCCGATGGCTTTGATTCCCCCTCTTCGATAATGACCGATCCGCCGATCGGAGCATCCGTTGTGTAGTGCCATCGGTTCTCTTGCCGGCCGGTTTCCTCAAATTCAAAAAGAGTTTTTAAAACTTCGCCCGTGGCCTCATGCTCCTTCAGGCGAAGAGTTGTGCCACGAAATCCCCGGATACCATACTCAGCCGGAACCGATCCTCTATCCCAGCCCCGTAGTTGATCAGCCTGTTCGTCAAATACAAGCTCCAGCATCATCAGGTCGGGATCTTTGAAGCCAATCGCCTGCTGTCCGAACCGGTCGTATGGGCCATCAAAATCGACTCCCTCCTTGCCAAAATGCTCTGCCCAATAATCCATTGAGCCGGAGGGAACAGC
>SKRK01000319.1 GCA_007118525.1 Balneolaceae bacterium | reverse complement strand
TTAACTCTTCATCACCCTCCAGGCTTATGTAGATATCCTTAAGCCGGTTTCTGTCATCACCTTTTTTAAAGGTTTGGATGGGGTGCATAGAAACCGTTTTTGCACCGGCCTCTTTTAATGAACCTAAAACTTCTGAAGAGAGATTACCCGAACAATGAATAACACATTTATCTAGCCACGAAACCGGCAGCTTTGCCAACTGTTCAGAAGTCTTCGGGATCTGATCATCCGGTGTGGTGATAAATATCCAATCCCCAACCTCGCTCTCTTTTTGCGGCAGGGCGTGCGACACGCTTGGCAGACCGGCACTTTCAGAGGCGTATACTTTACCTCCACTGCTGTTCCATAGGGAGTGAATCGAATAGCCTTCACCCTCAAAAAAATCCTGCAAAACCGATCCGACAGATCCGGTTCCAATGATGGTAATTGCAGGGTTTTTGGTCATTATCCCAGGATCGGTTGACGCTGCATCTCTGCAAACCCAGCAAGGATATTTTGATTTCCATTCTCATCACTGCTGCTGAATGATAGCTTAAGCCCCCATTTTCCGGCCACAATCAATCCGGCTATAAAGGCACCAACTCCCTCAATCGAAGATTCACCGCTATTCAGATAATTCATCAAAGCAGACATATTACCTGTCTGATAATAGGAGTTCACCAGTTCAAGTTCATTTTGATTGACGCCGCTCATTTCGCAGCAAAAAACAAGCAGGGCATTTTTTGAAGCCATTATCTCCTCAAGTGCATATGCAAGCTCTTTTACAATAAATGAGTTTTCATCGGTTATCTGAATACTCAACACCGAAAAATCGGAAAGTGCACACTGCAATATCATAAGCTGGTCGTAAAGACTGGCATTTTCATCAAAGGCGTCATCATTGATAAAAAAGTCATCATCCTCATCACAAAAGTCATTGCGAAGTTTGTCATTTGCCATTACTTCACCAAAAGGCGTTTCAATCGTCTTAAATGATGGCATTGGAAGTTTTTTGACAGCACTTCCCGGTTGCGATTCAATTACAACTACCGTGTCAAAATCATCTTTGTCGATTTTTGAGTAAATATTGAAGACATCCCCAATATTCTCATCAGTTATTTTTACAGGTGAGAAAAGAATTCTGACTGTATTGTGCGGATCTTGCTGAATAGATTTAGCCTGATTAAGACCACGTATGATCTCATCACGGCTGAGTGTAGTCATGTCCATGATATTATTATTATGTTACGGCATTGTTATGGTAGCAAATGGAAATCCAGTGGTCTTGATGCTGAAAGCTACAAATTTTCCCCTGTTTTCCATCGTCAAATTGTACGATAAAACTATTCTTATCAATTTTTTTGATAAGAGTACCGTTCATCGGTTTTCTAAGGCCGGTCCCAATCATCTTAAGAGCAGCCTCCTTTAGCGTCCATACCCGGATTAAGTCAGTCTCCTCATAGAGTGAATCGCTCTCTTCCGGATGTTTCATTCTTGATAAAAGTCGCGAATTTATTTTCCTCTCTTTCTCTTCCATATCAATACCAACATTCATGTTCCATGAAAGCGAAGCGGCCAGGGCTCCATTTGTGTGAGAAAAGCTTACAGAAAGTTCCTCTCCGTTCACAAATGCTTTGGGTTTCTCATATTTTTGGGTAAAAACATCAATTTTTTCAATTCCCAAATAGGCATCGGCGCTCTTCTTGATCAAAATTGAGCCGGTAATGCTTTCTGAAGCGTCTATATCTCCTCCGAATATATCTACATCCAAAGGTTCGTAAGCCACAATAATATCTTCAGGTAAGGAAGGGTGTTGCAATCGCTCAAACACTTGCTCCAGTTTTAAATCCATATCATAGTTCATAGCATGATACCGCTTAATTCAAGCTCATTCCAATTTATTTACTAGAACAGTTACTTCCTTGCTGTTCATTCAACATACTAAAAAGGGAGTGTCTGTTGCCATGTTTTTTCGTAACTTTAGAGCTTTCTATACAACAATAAATTCTGTTAATAAAACCTAAATGAGCAACGCTGAACCTTCACTAAGTGAACAGCAACAAATTCGTCGCGAAAAATTAGATCAACTCAAAAAACTGAATATCAATCCATACCCATATGGATATGATGTAACGCACTATTCTACAGATATTATTCAGGATGATAACCTGATCACCGACCCTCCGGATGACTCCGAAAAATCAGAGCGTGTATCCATTGCCGGACGGGTAATGACGCGAAGAATTATGGGGAAAGCGTCCTTTTTTACCATTCAGGACTCGAAGGGCACAATCCAGGTTTATTTGCGCCGTGATGATATCGGAGTTGAACTGTACAATACCGTGTTTAAGAAACTAACCGATATTGGTGACTTTATCGGCATAAAAGGGTTCGTGTTTAAAACCCGAACCGGTGAAATCACCGTTCATGCCGAAGCGTTCGAATTTTTGGGTAAAACCATCCGGCCTATACCAACCCCGAAAGAGGTTGAAAATGAAGCCGGCGAAACCGTTACCTACGATGCGTTTTCCGACAAAGAGCTTCGGTATCGCCAAAGATATGTTGACCTGATTGTCAACCCGGAGGTACGGGAGGTCTTTGTAAAGCGAACTAAAATGGTTCAGGCCATGCGGGAGTTTATGAACGAGCGCGACTATCTGGAAGTAGAGACGCCGATACTGCAGCCCATCTATGGCGGGGCTGCCGCCAAACCCTTTAAGACGCATCACAACGCCCTGGATATTGACCTCTACCTGAGAATTGCCAATGAACTCTACCTGAAACGGCTGATAGTTGGAGGTTTTGACGGTGTATATGAGTTTTCAAAAGATTTTCGAAATGAGGGCCTCTCCCGTTTTCATAATCCGGAATTTACACAGGTGGAGCTTTATGTGGCCTGGAAAGATTACAACTGGATGATGGACTTCATGGAGC
>SKRK01000204.1 GCA_007118525.1 Balneolaceae bacterium | reverse complement strand
TATTTATAATTTAAGAAAAGTGTACATTTAAACACCATAGGTATAAACACTTAACTATAGTTGGCTATAGAAATCGATGAAATGTTTATTACCATAAATGTTGGGAATCTATTACTCAATAAGTTTATAGATTTCAATACTTAACTGGCCGTATTGTGAGTTGGGATGTTTGTTTGAATTGAATAATAATTTGAAGATGTCGAGCCTGAAAAAAAAATCTGAAACGGTTGAAGAGGTAAAAACGATTCCCTGCACGGTTCTTGTCGGGGCTTCTGCCGGAGGCCTGGAAGCACTTCAGGAATTTCTTTCACATCTTCCAGGTGAATTGATTAATGTTTCGATTGTTATTGCCCAGCACCTCAGCCCATCCCATAAAAGTATGCTGGTTCAGCTTTTAAGCCGCAAAACTAATCTCGAAGTCGCAGAGGCGACTCATGGTACATCTCTTGAGCCGGGCAAAGTTTACATCACACCACCCGATAAAGAGATCTCAGTTGTAAAAGGAAAGATCCGTCTTGAAAAACCCTCATCGGATATCGGGCCAAAGCCAAGTGTAAATGTGCTGTTTCAGTCATTTGCAAATGAGACGGCAGAACATGTGATTGGGATCATTTTGTCCGGTACAGGTTCTGACGGTGCCGCGGGCGTAAAAGCTCTGAAGCATGCGGGTGGGTTTATCATTGCACAGGAACCGCACACGGCCAAATACGATGGAATGCCGCTGGCGGCAATACAGACTGAAGATGTGGATGCTGTTCTGCCCCCCGAAAAAATTGGCAAAAAGATCGCAGAGTACATCCGCAACCCAAATGCCGTGAGAGTTCAAAAAGATCTTGAGAAAAATGAAGGAAATAGCCTCGACAGAATATTTGAACTGCTGAGCAAGCGCACAGGCACCGATTTTTCGAACTATAAACCTGCTACGATTGGGCGCAGGTTGCAGAAGCGGATGACCATGCTGAACATCAGCTCGATCGAGGAGTATCTTGCACATGTGGAAGAGAATCCAATAGAGCTGGATCAGATGTTTAATATGATTTTGATTGGTGTGACCAACTTTTTCAGGGATGGGGATGCTTTCAGTGCGCTGGAGGAAAAGCTGAAGGAGATTATTAAAAATAAAACCAGCCAGGATCCGATCCGGGTTTGGGTTCCCGGGTGTTCAACGGGTGAAGAAGCTTATTCAATAGCGATATTATTGAGTAGCCTGCTTAAGGAGAGGGCACCAAAGTATAACATCCAGATCTTTGCAACGGATATTGATGAAAGGGCGATATCGGTTGGAAGAAGAGGTGTATATAGCAAGGAGGCGCTCGGAAATGTATCCAAAGAAACGCTTGAGAAATATTTTATAAAAAACGGGAAGAACCATGAGAAGAACTATGAGGTGATCAAATCGATCAAACAGATGGTGCTTTTCTCCAGGCATGATGTAACCTGTAATCCACCATTTCTGAAACTGGACCTGATTACCTGCCGCAACCTGCTTATCTATTTTGATGCAGGCCTTCAGCAGCAGATCATTCCAATTTTTCACTATGCACTGAACCCCGATGGGGTCCTGTTCCTGGGCAAATCGGAAACGGTAGGGCAGTTTACCAATCTCTTTTCCACGATAGACGGAAAGAATAAGTTGTTTAAAAGAAAGAGAAGCAGAAATATAAATCCAATCCGGTTTTCAGCATTTAATGTACAACAGCAAATTATTCCGAATCAAAAGCCGAAAAAGGAGAAGAGAAATCTGTCGGTTTCTGAGCTTGTAAAAGAAACGCTTTTCAATACCTACGAACATCCCTATGTAGTGATCGATGATGCGTATAATGTCAGGGAAACCTATGGGGATGTTCGCCTGTTTCTAACGCTTCCTTCAGGATCGATGCATGCCAATCTGCTCAGAATGGTAAACAAGGAGCTGCAGATAGAAGTGCGCACTGTTGTTTCGAAAGCAGTGAAGAACCGCGAATCTGTGAAAAGCAGCATCCGGAAATTTGAGCTCTATGAAAAAGAGTATTATGTGCGAATCACGGCCAAGCCACTGATCTATACGGAAAACAGTGAAGAGCTTTTTGTGATGATCTTTGAACAGCTGGATATCAGCGGATTTGTATCGAAGGGGGTGGTTGATGATGAATCGGGAGTTGTGGATTCACGTTTACAAGAGCTGGAACATGAACTGGCGGCTACCAAAGAACACCTGCAAACCTATATTGAGGAGGTTGAAACCAGCAACGAAGAGCTTCAGAGTTTGAATGAGGAACTGCAGAGCACCAATGAGGAGTTTCAATCCTCCAACGAAGAGCTTGAAACCACCAATGAGGAGCTGCAGAGCACGAACGAAGAGGTGCAGATTGCCTATTCGGAGCTGAAAAAAGCTCACAGTGAACTGGAGGAGAAAGAGGGCCAGCTGAAAAGAAAAGAGCAGAACCAGAAGGCACTGCTCGACAACAAACTCCAGGCACTCTTTTTGGTAGATCAGTCGTACAAGGTAATAGCTACAAATGAACTTGCCGGGCAGTTTGCAGAAGAACTTTCCGGCAGAAAGCTGAAAGCGGGTGATTCGGTAGTGGACCTTACTTCTGCCCGAAATTTGCAAGGATTTGTAGAGGAGATCAAAAAAGCGTTCGAAGGCAAGACGATTACAGGGGAGAGAAAAGAGAAAGATAATGAGGGCAGTGAGCGATGGTTTGCCTACAATATTTCGCCGGTAACCGATTCGCATGGCAGGGTAAATGTGATCTCGGTTGGATTGATTGACATTACGGAACAGAAGGAGTTTTCATTTAAGCTGGACTCATCCGAACGGCTGCTTCACTCGGTATTTGATGCTGCGGCGAGCGGAATCTGTATCACCGATGATACCGGGCGTTTCATTGATGTGAACAGCGAATACTGCCGGATCTATGGTTATGAGCGT
>SKRK01000007.1 GCA_007118525.1 Balneolaceae bacterium | reverse complement strand
TCGCCGCACATATTGATATATGTAAGATATATGTGTAAACTACTCTTTCAACAGAAGGAGTAGTTTATGAGTAGTGAAGAAAAGTATCCACCGATTAATGTATTAAGTGTCTTTCGCGGGTTTAATCAGCCCAAGCTTCGGCACCATATCACGCCGTTCAGGTTTGAGCTGCGGAACGGAGATATTCATCAGATTGAGCAGATTCGTCAGGCCCACCGCGAAAGGGTGGGAAAAGGATTTCACTATCACTATGTGGTGCGGACCAAGGAGCAGCGCTATTTCCATCTCATTTTTGATACCACCACGCTGATTTGGCGAATGGTTCAGGAGGTGGATGAGGAGTTGCTGTTTTCGTAGAGCCCGGTTTATGGTTTTTTGCGCGGCAGTACTATTGAGACACTCCACTTGCCCCTTTCTCAGCATACATCCGGTCGACGATGAACATGTGGGGCAGGGTGAGCACGCTGATCAGGATAAACATGAGGGAGAGAAACTGCTCTTCGAGGCCGAAGGCGCTGTTGATTCCAGCAAGAAAGGCCAGGCCGAAGAGAGAAACCAGGGTGAACGGCGTTGCCTTTTTGTAGAACTGCAGAACCGAGAGTGACTTGTCTCTGCCCTCAAAAAATTCACGCATCTCGTTGATATGTCCTGCCGAGTGCCAGAGTGCAAAGTAGAGGGCAAAACCGATGAGCGGACCGGTAATGATAAGAAGTCCCGCCAGGATGAGGCTGTCGGAGAGAAACCTGCCCGGATTTTTGAATCGGCCCAGAAGGTAGCCGATCATGGCAAGCAGGGCGTAGGCTATCACGATGACCCCGGCTGAAATCGTTGCGTCGGGCATCCAGCCGGCAAATACGGCCTCATCAATCCGCATCGCCTCTGCCATAATGGGGTAGGTAACAGAAGGCTTTACAAATACAATCAGCCCGATAATAAGTATCCCCCTGGCGTTGTGCCAGATCCAGTTACCCGGTTTTCTTACCATAAAATCTTCCATATCGGCCTGTCCAAAGTGGTAGATGGAGATGGCCAGGAAGAGAATCATACCGGCTACCGGGGCAAAGTACCAGAGAGCACCTACCAGCATCATGATAAGGAGGTAGCTTGCGTAAAAGAGCAGGTGATCTTTCAGGGTTTGGTTAAGGCTAAATATTTCAGCAGCCATGATGTGGTCGATGGCACCGTGCGGAATGCCAATCAGAAATACAGATACAAGCACTATCCAGATTGCGATCGACTCGGTAAACACCGGAAAAAACATAGCCAGCACCAGGAAAAGAAAGGTGGCCAGTATCGTAATAGTATTCAGCAGAGAAGATTCGTGACGCATATTAAATTGAATTCGTGCGATGTATACCTATTTGGATTGAATAACCTCTACCAGCCGCCTGTACCGGGACCACCTTTTACCGGCCCCACAATCTCGGATGTAATCCATCCGCCGTAAAAGCCACCGGGCTGAGGAACCACCGCCTCACCATCCACAAAGCAGTTGACCAGTGCAGGATAAAAGGAGAAGTATCCGTCTATAGCTGCAAACCGCGCGGAAGGGTTATGATACGACCAGCCCGCTTTTTGAATGATTTGATTACTCTCATGAACGTCCCAATATGTAGCCGATCCCTTCCATTCACAAAAAGAGCTGCCGCTTGCTTTTTGAAGAAGCTCACGGTCTACATCATCAGGTGGGATATAAAATGACGGTGGGCTGGCTGTTTCGAGTACCCTGACGGCAGAATCGGATTCGGCTATAATCCTGCCCTTAACCTTTACAAGGATTTTTCGGCTGTCGGGAGAAGTTACCGGCGGCCGAGGATAGTCCCATACCGATTCCTGACCATCTCTGACGGGTTCTGCAAAGGGCGGCCTGCTTTTTCCTGTATATTTCCACATAAGCTCTGAATGGGTTTAATGGCGCGGTTAAGCTCCAGTAAGAATCCGGTGCTTCGTTTTCCAGATTGCTTTAAAAAAGGGTATGTATGGCAGGGAAGAGAAGATTTTGATCTCCTGGCCCGGATGGGTCTTCTCCTCCAGAAACTGAAGGATCCGGTCGAACCGGTTGCGTTTAAAAAGTTCTCTGAAAATGGTAATACTGGTAGCGGAGTGATTTTCGAGAAGGTAGAGCAGCATCATGTCGTAAACGCGAAAGCGGTAGGATGAAGCTTTAGAGTCGGGTGGCGGGTTTCCTTGCTCAAGAGCCTGTACGATCTCCTCGCTGTGACGATGGATCCGGGTAAAGGTGTACCCGGTTGATGGCTTTGTGAGCCCGCCAACGGTGCCTATGTTGAGAACCCGGTTGCAGTACCAGGCAGGATACTCACGATCTTCCATCGGGATAATTCCTTTCTCTTTTCGGTTGATTTTATAGCTGCCATCAGTCAGCCCGTATTTTTCGAGAAGGTAGTCGCGAATTCCCTTTTCATACTGCTCGTCGGTAAGAATTTTTCCGGAAAAGAGGGTGTACTCGATCAGGGCAGTTGTTTCGGAGAATGGCAAAACATAAAGGAAGGTTACGCCATTCTGCTGGGGCACATCAAAATCCATCAGCGTGGCTTTATCTGTTTCAAAAAGAGGGATTTCTGCTTCAATTTCCCATCCCATAAAGTGCTGCATCAAAGAGACATCCATTTTTGATCTGCTCAGTCCGGGTGGTTTAAGTGCGCTTTGAAATATCCATGGGGCACTAAAGCTGCCTTTTGACGTGACAATTTCAGCGATTTCATCACCGGGATTGAACTCCTGAACATTTGCTTCAAGCAGAGTTACATTGGGTTTTGATTCCAGAAACCGAAGCATTTTTGCGGTATAATCCACACTGCGCATACAGTGATATTTGTACTGCTGAAGCTCTTCTGTAAAAATTTTGTCGTGAGCCGCAACTTCAAGAGAGTGCCAGGTGTGATAGATAAGATCC
>SKRK01000090.1 GCA_007118525.1 Balneolaceae bacterium | reverse complement strand
CTCAGCTCCGGAGTAGGCCTGAACATAAACATCTGGTCGAAATTCATCTCCACGTGCATCACATTGCCGCGCAGCAGTCCGTGTTTCCGTTCTATGTCGAGCGGGCTCTGAATATACCAATCTATCAGCTTTCCTTTCATATTGGGTGCATATCTTTCCACCACTTTGTAAATTTTTTCAGCCTCTCTCTCACGGATGTCATCCCATTTCACGCCATTTGCCAGTTCATAAGGGTGCCACTGGGCCCATGCAAACAGGGTGTGTTTGCCGTCTTTGGCTACTTCGGGATCAATTTTGGAAAAAGTCATTGCCAGAACTGCAGGTTCCTCCGGCGGATTTCCCTTCATGTAATCTCCGATAGCCCTGTTCATGTAGGGCACAGAGGGTGCCAGTAGCTGCATTCCGTTGTGGATATGCGGGTCGTCGGGAGCAGCGGTATACTGCGGCAGCTCTTCCACCGCGCAGCGGATGACCATACCGAATCCGTTGCCCACCTGAATATCCTCGACTTTTTTGAATAGAGACGCATCAAGATGTTCTCTGCCAACAAGTTTAAGCATTGTTGTTTGCACGTGTGCATTCGACACAATAAGGTCCGATTTATAGTATTCATCCCCTTCTGTAACCACACCCCTCGCCTTTCCGTCGGCAATGTCGATCTTCTTCACGGGTGAATCAGAGATCACTTCACCGCCATACGATTCAATCAGGTTCTTCATTGCCTGGGTAAGCATGCCGCTTCCCCCTTTTGGATGCTTGGCCCCGCTTTGATGCAGCATCGACTGCCACCCTACAAAATCACCGGTGGCGGATTGATCAGGCAGCGGACCCGACTGTGCCGCAAACCAGGTTAATGCGGCTTTCAAATACGGACTCTTAAACGACTTTTCCACCACTCCGCCGTAACTTCCCAAAATCTTTTGAAGCCCATCGATCTGCTCCCCTTTTTTAAACATGGAACCATCCCGAAACTGTCCCTTCGCCATCTCCATAATAATATTTTTGCCTGTTGGCGGCACCATAAATGCCTTCAACACCCCCTTGTTGATTCGCCCCCAAAAATCGATGAACTCCCTGTAATTTGCCACATCTTCCGGCGCTACCGTTGCGATAGATTCAAGAGTACGGTCGAGATCTTTGTGAAAGTGAATCACTCCTTTCCCATCCGGTACCGGATAGCTCATAAAGGGATCCATCTCAATGTATTCCAGGCCGTGGTCAGTCAGCCCAAGCTCTTCAATAATCCCGGTTTGATGAATCATGATGTGAACCGAAGAGCCGATATCCATCCGGAATCCGTGGGGATTTTCATCCGATTGAAACATCGTTTCCGTACAAACAGCCCCGCCAATTGTATCACGCCTCTCAAGCACCCCCACCTTCATCCCTGCTTTGGCCAGGTAGCAGCCCGTAATGAGTCCGTTATGTCCGGACCCGATAATTAATGCATCAAAATGTTTCATCTTACGTATTGAATTAAAGTGGTGGAATGAATTCTATCTTTTAGTAAGTTATTACACTATAAAACCTGCTTTTTAGAGACAAGCTGAGACGTTTTAATAATCGTTCAAAGTCCTGTAGGGCTTATTGGATAATGTTGTAACGGTTGCGTGTCAAAAAGTTTTGTTTCTCAGCAGATGAACAACAGAGTTTACGTTCTCATTCGGGCGGCTCTAAAATAACAAGTAAGTAGATCCAAAAATGCAATTTTTTAAGACTTTTTTCGCCTCACTCCTGGGTACAATTTTAGGCGTTCTGATACTGGTTCTCATCCTTTTTGCCACGCTAATGAGAAGTGCGGCAGATCCTGAACCATACATTCGGTCCAATACAGTTCTTACCATCAATCTAACGGGTGACATACCTGCTCATGCAGTTGAAGATCCGTTTGAAGAGTTATTAAGACCGCAATCCGGGGCTAAGCTCTCGCTACAAAGCCTGCGAAGCAACCTCAGAAAAGCAGCGGCCGATGACAATATCGGTGCGGTTTGGGTGAAGACAAATATGGTTACCGCCTCATGGGCCAACCTTGAAAGCGCCTACACCTATTTTGAAGAGTATAAAGAGAGCGGCAAACCCCTCTATTTCAGCACAGATGATTTGGGGATGAATGAAAAAGCCTATTTCCTTGCATCGGTTGCCGACAGCGTGTTTTCACCGCCCGAAACCAACTTCGAGTTTAATGGATTTGTGGCACAGTTTACGTTTTATCGCGGAATGCTTGAGAAAATCGGTGTGGAACCCGAGATCTTCCGGGTTGGCAGGTATAAATCTGCCGTGGAACCCTATATGAGAGAAGCACCGTCACCGGAGAGTATTGAGCAGACTACCGAAATAATGAATTCTGTCACAAACACATTTGTGAATGCCGTTGTAAAAAGAACCGGCAAGTCGGCAGATGAGGTCAATGCCCTTCTCAACACGCCTCCGGTCGATCGTGTAAATTTTGCTGTGGAGAACGGTTTGATCGATCAGCTCGCTTTCGATTATGAAATTGAATCGATGATCAAGAACCGCCTGGAACTGGATGAGGATACTGATCTTAGAACCGTCTCCTTCAGGCGCTATTCAAGGGTAACACCAAGAAGTGCAGGCCTGGATGTGCCGGATACCAACGATAAAATAGCTGTGATCTACTCTTCCGGTATCATCATGCCGAATATCCCTGATTCCCCTTTCGGGTCATCAACAGGCATTACCGCAAGCAGCCTTAAAAGACAGCTGGACAGCGCAACCGATGATGATAATGTAAAAGCAATTGTAATTCACATCAATAGTCCCGGCGGCGCTGCCACCACATCCGATCTGCTTTGGAGTCATATTAAACAAGCCGCAGAGAAAGTGCCTGTTGTAGCCTCGATGGGAAGTGTAGCCGCATCGGGCGGTTACTACATGGCGATGGGAGCAGATACCGT
>SKRK01000295.1 GCA_007118525.1 Balneolaceae bacterium | reverse complement strand
CTGGATCGGATTGTTCCTATTGGCACGTCGAGCATGTTGGCAATCTCTTCGTATGTGAAATCTTCCACGTCGCAAAGCAGTACAACGGTTCTGAAATCTTCAGGAATTTTTTCAAGAGCTCTGGTGAGATCATCATCAATCAGTTCGCGAAACATCTTGTCTTCCAGATCGGATGATTCTGTTCGGTCTGCCCGAATAGTTTCGTAGAAAGAGGCTACCTCATCATAATCAACTTCCTGTGGTTTCTTCGACTTTTTTCGGTAATTGTTTATATAGGAGTTTTTCAGGATGCGAAATAGCCACGCTTTGGCATTGGTGCCCTTCTCGTAACTGCTGAAAAACCGATAAGCTTTCACAATTGTATCCTGAACAAGATCTTCTGCGTCATTTGGATCTGAAGTAAGCCGCAAGCCAAAATTATATAGCGCATCCAGATGAGGTATGATCTCCTCATTGAAGTCTTGCTGTTTCCGAATTTCCTGTCTGGTTAGTTCTGCCATCCCTTTATCTCAGAACGATCTTGGTACTTTTAAATTATTAGTTATTGTCGCGAACCCGATTCCATAATGTAATTCAAAATTCGCTGGTAACGTTCAAATGATTCCAATCTAATATCATTTAACATTACAATCCAATTGAAAGAATTGATCGCTCTTGTAAATTAAACTTAACTAAGTGGATGAACGTATTGTTTAAATTCTGAGAACTACGATCAAATCATAGATAGCGTGAGTCCAGGCTGCCATACCAAACCCTCTTATAACATAAATAAGATTTAACGCTAAGCCAAACAAAAACCTGAATAAGAATGATCCTAATGCCCAGCTATCACCGAATTCTCCAATATAGTGAACGCCGCTGAAAAGAAGGGCTGCAATGATTACAGATACACCGTAGGCATAGTGATTTTTTTGGAATAATTTTTTGAATAGCAGTACAAGCAGGCTTACAAGAATGACTCTGAAAAAGAGTTCTTCATAGAGCCCGGCGCCAAGCGAAAGGGCAATAAGCTGCAATTTTGTGAACCCTTCCAATCCCCCGCCGGTAAAGAAATTAAGTATGGGACTTAAAAAATTTCCGATGGCCAGGCTGATTACAACCGCATAGAAAAAACATTCCAGGAGCATGTAGCCGAAATAGCGCTTTTTGATTGATTTAAGGCTTGATCGTTTTTTATAAACGATGTAAGCACCTATTAAAGCCGCAATAAAGAGAGTGGCCGATATGGTATTGAGCCCAAGCAGGGTAAAGATGTTTTTAAACCAGACATCTACGGAAATGCGAACAAGGTAGTTGGTGTCCGGCTGAGAGATGATGATGAGCAGTTCGTAGAGCAGCAGCAGGGGAACACAAATGATATAGCTGTAGAGTATTCCACCCGTTTCATTTGCGTAAGAGCGTACCGATGTTGCCACAACTAATTATCGAGATAGATAGACACTGTAGCTTGTTCAATGGAGCTGAAGCCGAGCATTTCGTAAGCTTTTTGAGATAATTTTAAACCGTCGCCGGAATGGCGATCATTAATTCTTACGAAAACGGCCTTGCCATTTTTCGGATTCTCAATAAAGATAACGTTACCCAGAGCCATATTTGAATGTGCCGCTGTAAGTTCATTTGGGTTGTAAAGCTCACCGCTTGTTGTTGAAGAAGCGATATCGTTCTCACTGTATCGAAATACGGGTACATTGCCAAGATCTTCAAGCCCTGCGCCTTTACGATAGGGATTCTCGAAAGTACGGTCAGGCGGGAGCAGCACTGTGATACGTTGACCGGCCGATACATTATCAAGATTAATCCCGGGATTGAGGCTGATGAGCTCTCGTTCACTCATTTGAAATTTATTCAGCAGTCTCCTGCTATTTTCGCCAGACTGCACCCGGTATTGTACAAATTTTCCCTGGGGGGTCGAACCCTCAGCATCTTCTGCAACCGATGGTGCAGAAGATCTTGTTTCGTGAACAGTAAGCTGTTGACCAACCCTTAGCATGTCGCTGTCTAAACCGTTCAGCTCCATCAACTCACTCACAGTCATGCCGTGCTCCCTTGCAATCCTGGATAGGGTGTCTCCGCTTCGCACGGTATAATAAGTGCTGCCTGTTGGCGCTTCGGAGATCCTGACGATGGAAACCCTCTCTTCCTCCCGATCGGCCGGTGGAAGAGTTTCAGCCTGTTCGCCATCTTCAGGCAGAAAAATGGTGAGCTCTCTGCCTGTTTCCAGTGTGTTATCCCGGAGGTTGTTCCACTGCTGAATCTCTGCGATTGTTACCTGATATTTTCTCGAAATTGCAAATAGCGTTTCGCCCGGTTCTACTTTGTGTGAAATTTGATTTTGTGCCCGGGGTGGCGCAATGCGCAGTCTTTGGCCGGGGGAGAGATTATCCGTGTCAAGATCGTTCCAGCGGCGAAGATCACCAACGGTGATATTATATTCCCTGGAAATGCTAAACAGTGTTTCGCCGGATTGAACGGTGTGATATTCTGAAGTTTGCTGAGCAGTAAGAATTTCTGCGGGCAATAGCGAAAGCAATCCGATGGATATGATAGCGCCAAAAAACCAGGATAATTTACTCTTCATGATTAAGGGTCGATGGTTAACAATTCGAGGGCATCTTTTAATTCAGTTTCGGTTCGCGTGTTTTCTTGGGCGATTGAGAGCTCAATACCTTTTTCATAAAGATATTTTGCTTTTTCAGGAAGTCCAATCTGCTCATAGAGCTTACCCAGATGGTAGTAAACGCCCAGGTATTCAGGATCTTGTTCTAAAACTGATTCAAATAAAATCCGTGATTTGGTTACCTCATTTTGTTTAAGTAGTTCCAATGCCAGGGCGAATTTGGAAAAAGAATCGTTGGGATTCTTCTTAAGAAAGAGGGCAAGGCGCTTAATATTTGTGGTTTTATCTGTCATATGGCTATTG
>SKRK01000123.1 GCA_007118525.1 Balneolaceae bacterium | reverse complement strand
TTCGGTTATGTCCGAGCTTAACCCGGCAATGTTGAAAATCTGCCCGTCGCCGTCCGGGGCATTAACCGGATAGGGACGATTGTGGAGCCATCGAATTTCTCCATCCGGACGGACAATACGGTATTGCAGATCCGTATATTCACCCTCCCTGAATTTCAGGATATGCTCCCGGACCTTTTTACGGTCGCCGGGATACACGAAATCAAGGAGTTCAAAGATATTGCCATAGAGCTTGTCAGGGCTTCTTCCGAAAAGCTTTTTAAAAGCCGGATTGACGTATATCAACTGGCGGGTGTCCGGTGAGAGCAGATAAAAAATCTCCTCCATATTTTCGGCCATCATCCGGAATCTTTTTTCACTCTCCTTAAGTGTATGCTCTGCCACCTTGCGCCGGGTGATATCGTTTATAACTATACTGGCTACCGGAATACCGTTTTTGTTTGTCGTTAAACCTTTTTCCATCCACACCCAAAAGAAGGAATTGTCGGCCCCTTTCTTCATGCGAAGCTCGCACTTCTGCGGTGTACCTGTTTGAAAAAGCTGATTAATGCTGACCTGGAAAATGTCCTGGTCTTCTGTATGGATGAACCGGCTTAACGGCTGCCGAATCAGCGCGCTCCTGCTTCGTCCAAGCAGGCTGGCAACAGTGAGATTGGCTTCGAAGACAACCCCTTCAATGCTGGCCGTTATGTAGCCAACCGGTGCCAGATCGTAAAGATCAAAATAGCGTGCCTTTGAAGATTCGAGCTCCGCTTCGGAGTCTCGCAATGCTTCGTTCTGCATCTCCAGTTGTATTTTTTGCACCCGCAATTCATGAAGGATGCCTGTTAACTCCTCCGTGGTGAGGCTTTCCAGGTCTTCCGGAAGTGCGGTTGCATGATCATGCGCAATTTCTTCGGCCCTTTTACGAATTACCGCGAAATCCCTTTTCCCCTCATGTTGATTTTTCATGTGTTTATATTTTTTGATTTCGCTTACGCGTTTCACTGGGCACTTCGTGACCTTCGGTTCTAAGGTCAGATAGAATATTCATGACCGGTTTTAATCATGCACCTGTGTGTCCTGGCGCCAGCCCGGTCATTAATATTTCATGTGTCCTGAGTTCAAGTGATAAGTGCAATAGCGCGGTGGTTTAATGCTTGTTGAGTGGTAGAAAGATAGTCAAACTTACGGACAGCTCGGTTATTCATGTGACGGTGGGCTAATGCGCTCGAAGGCTATCACCGCTCCTTCGGTTACATTTTCAAGTGTGCGATAAGGTTTGATTCGCACCATGTATCTTTCTTTATCCTTTGTCTGCACCATGATCTCCCTGGGTTGGAGGGTTTTCAACACCTCCTTTACAACTTTTGCAAGAGTATCAGAGCCCGCCAGATTGTTGGGGATATGATTCAAGGCTCGCCCCAGATCCGATTCGAGCAGATCGATAATCCGTTTGACAGCTTCGTTATAGCGAAAAACACACATTTCCCGATTGACAAAGATAATGCCGGTATTTGTACTGTCCATCAGGTTTTGCAAATCATTATTAGCCCGGTCCAGTTGTGCCTTTTTAGCCTCAAGCTCGGCATTGACAGCAGATAGCTCCGCATTCAGTGATTGCGCCTCCATTCTGGCAGCTCCCATTTCCTCATTGGTTGACTTCAATTCCTCATTCATTGACTGCCTGTCTTCTTGAGAGAATTTCAGATCCTGAATCGAAACCTTAAGCTTATCACTGATCGTCCTGATGTATTTCTCATTGTCGAGCTGGTCCTGACTGATCATGAGATGCGGACGCGCATCTTGACCTTCCGGAGGAGTGAGAACTGTATCTGATGCAACATTGCCTGATCTCCGGGCCGTGAATCTTTCTTCGTGTTCAGGGTCCGGTTCATTTTCGAAAACAATGAGAAAGAGAGAAGTTTCACTCTTCTTCAGCATATGGTGCTCCAGCGGCCGGATCGTCAACTTGATCATGTCAGAACCGCCAATTGTTTTGGTGCGAAGACGGGGAAATGTAACACCTGTCTGTTTTTCAACGGCCTGGTGCAAGCCGGTGGCCAGTTTTCGGCGCAGGTCTTCACGCGCCATTTTGTGGATGTTATTGATGCCGGTTTCTCCAGCCGGCAGTTCCAGATACTTCCCGGCGCGCCCGTGGAGATACAGGATATCACCCGCATCGTTTACCAGAGCGGCCGTCGCATCCATATGCATCAGCAGGGCGCGTTCCGTCACCTCGCGCAGCGACTCCTCAGCAGAAACACCCTCACTGAAATCAGATGGCAGGTAAGGTACGCGCCGGTAAGTGCCCTTTGAAGAATGGCCTGACGGACCCGTACGAGGCATACCTTTATATGTTTCTTTTCGCCGGTATATTTTGTGCTTTGGCCCTTCGCTGGCAAAAAGATCCGGGAACTGGCCCGCCGTCTCCGAGTTGCCGAGAAAGAGAAAACCGCCGGCGTTCAGGGCTCTGTGAAAGCCGGAAAGAATCGCTTCCTGCACGTTTTCATCCATGTAGATAAGCACATTACGGCAACTGATGAGGTCAAGCCTGGTAAAGGGCGGATCCTTGATCAGATCCAGCCCTGCAAAGACCACCATTTCCCGAATGGCGCTTTTTATACGATAGGCTTTGGCATCCGGCTCGAAAGAGAAAAAATTCGCCAGTCGCTCCGGTGATACATCCGCAGCGATGCCGGCGGGATAAAGTCCGGAGCGTGCTGTGGCAAGAGTCCTGCGGTCTATGTCGGTGCCAAAGATCTGTATGTTATAGCGGCGCTTGTTTTTTTCCTGATATTCAGCCAACAGGATGGCAATGGAATAGGCTTCCTCGCCCGTTGCGCAACCGGGTACCCAGACGCGAATCTCGCTGCCGTTCTGCATGCCGGCAAATAGCGCGGGTATCACCTTTTCTTCAAAAAACCTGAAAGGGGCAGGATCCCGGAA
>SKRK01000062.1 GCA_007118525.1 Balneolaceae bacterium | reverse complement strand
GCATTCGGCACAATGGACTCATGGCTGGTCTGGAATTTCACACGTGGCGAGAAACACATCACTGATGTGACCAACGCCTCCAGAACCATGATTTTCAATATCCATGATTTGCAGTGGGACAAAGAGCTGCTTGAGATATTGGATATTCCGGAGAGCCTGCTGCCTGATGTGAAACAATCCAGCGAAGTGTATGGCGAGACCAAGACCACAATTTTTGCCACAAAAGTACCTATTGCCGGAATTGCCGGCGATCAACAGGCCGCTCTCTTTGGACAGCGCTGCATTGAGTCGGGAATGGTTAAAAACACATACGGCACCGGATGTTTTATGATGATGAATACCGGTGAAAAACCGATAAAATCCGAGAACAATCTTCTTACAACCATCGCCTGGCAGGTTGATGGCAAGGTTGAATATGCTCTTGAGGGAAGCATCTTTATAGCGGGCGCCGTGGTACAATGGCTTCGCGATGAGCTCGGCATCATCCGCAAATCAGCTGACGTGGAAAAGCTTGCAGCTTCCGTGAATGATAATGACGGCGTCTATCTCGTACCCGCATTTGCAGGCCTTGGCGCTCCCCACTGGGATCAGCATGCCAGGGGTACAATGGTTGGTTTGACCAGAGGTTCAAATGCAGGCCACATCGCCCGGGCCGCGCTTGAAGGTATTGCCTACCAGGTGATGGATGTTTTGAAAGCGATGGAAGCCGATTCCGGGATTGAAATTCAGGAATTGCGTGTTGATGGAGGTGCAACTGCTAATAATCTGCTGATGCAGTTTCAGTCTGATATACTTCGGGCTCCGGTGGTTCGGCCTAAAACGCTGGAAACCACAGCGCTGGGTGCTGCCTACCTGGCCGGCCTTGCGGTTGGTTACTGGAAGGATCATGATGAGATCAACGACCAATGGCAGATGGACCGGAAATTCAATCCCGAAATGGATCGAGAAGACGCTCTAAACCTTGTTAAAGATTGGGACAGGGCTCTGAAAGCAGCAAAAGCATGGTCTGAAAAGGTCTAACCCGATTGTACCAATAAGCTTTGAACGAGGATGACGCCTGATGTTTACGAACTGCTGCCCCTCTCTTTCTGTAGAAAGGTGCAGCCATCTTTTAATCCCCGTTCTAAGAGAGCCTAAATAATACACTATACTTTATAACAAAATTCAAATATTCCCGCTATGAACAGACAAAAGATGATCGATACCGCAATCAATAAGTCCGGGTACTTTGATGTTATTATTATTGGTGGAGGTGCCACAGGACTGGGTGCCGCCGTAGACTCAGCATCGCGTGGCTACAGCACGCTTCTGCTCGAACAGCACGATTTCTCAAAAGGCACTTCCAGCCGCTCTACAAAACTTGTTCATGGCGGTGTTAGGTATTTACAACAGGGAAATGTGGCATTGGTTCTGGAAGCTCTACGAGAACGTGGGCTGATGATTCAAAATGCCCCTCACCTGGTTCGAAATCAATCATTTATTGTCCCTAACTACGACTGGTGGGAAGGTCCTTTTTATGGCGTAGGGATGAAAGTTTACGATATGCTTGCGGGGAAACTGGGGCTTGGACCCTCAAAAAACCTCTCTTTTAAACAGACCATCAAAAAACTTCCAACACTTGAACAGAAGGGTTTGCGCGGAGGGGTCATCTACTACGATGGCCAGTTTGATGACTCACGATTTGCCATCAACCTGGTACAGACAGCGGCAGATCACGGAGCCAATCTGATTAACTACGCAAAGGTAACAGGGTTGATGAAGTCGAATGAGATGGTTGATGGCGTGAAAATTAAAGATCAGCTCAGCGGAAATGAATATGAGATTAATGGCAGAGTCGTAATCAACGCCACCGGGGTGTTTACAGATAACGTTTTAAAAATGGACAATCCCACAGCTGAACCGATTATATCCCCCAGCCAGGGTGTCCACCTGGTTATTGACAAGGAGTTCTCTCCCGGTGATTCAGCAATTATGGTGCCGCATACCGATGACGGACGCGTTCTGTTTGCTGTACCCTGGAACGGAAAAATCGTTCTTGGAACAACCGATACCCCGGTCAGCTCCACCCCTCTCGAACCCGTAGCTATGGAGGAGGAGATAGAATTTATACTTAAACATGCGACGCAGTACCTGACAGGTAATCCTACACGCAAAGACGTGCGAAGCGTTTTTGCAGGTTTAAGGCCTCTTGTTAAAGCCGGTGGCGGTAAAAATACAGCCTCGCTATCGCGCGATCACACACTTATAGTTTCTGAATCAGGTTTGGTGACCATTGCCGGCGGCAAATGGACAACCTATCGCAAAATGGCACAAGACACAATTGATCAGGCTGCAACGGTTGCAGGTCTCAATATAAACGAATGTGTGACCGAGAACCTGCGGATACACGGCTGGCTAAAGAACGTTGATAAAGACGATCCGCTGCACCACTACGGTTCCGACAGGCTGGAGATCACTAAACTGATAAAGGAGAAACCGGAACTGGGTGAAAAACTGCATGAACGCCTGCCCTACCTGAAGGCTGAGGTGATCTGGGGAGTGCGAAAGGAGATGGCTATGACCGTAGAAGATGTGCTGGCCCGAAGAACAAGAGCTATTTTGCTTGATGCAAAAGCCAGCGTGGAGATGGCCCCGGAAGTGGCCCGACTGATGGCAGATGAACTCGGTTACACCGGCAAATGGCAAAAAGAGCAGGTAGATGAATACAATACCGTTGCGGAAGAGTATATTTTAAAATAACTGAGCCTGGGATAAGTAAAATGCATCTCAAAGTTCACCCATCGGAGGGGGCTCAGATATCTTCGAGGGGTTATGAGTGTTGAATGTATAACTCTGGAATCGTGGAACTGTCTTCAGCGTAGAATTGAAGAATCGTTGAACTTTAGACCTGCCCCGTCGGGATTCCTTGGGAATCAGCGTCTTTCCTGGGGG
>SKRK01000185.1 GCA_007118525.1 Balneolaceae bacterium | reverse complement strand
TAGTAATCTTCATAGACGGTTACAATCTTATCCAGCTCAAATAGTTCTGCTCTTTTACGGGCATTTTCCGACATTCGTTGATGAAGTTCTTCATCCTGCAAAATTTCGGTAGCGCATCGACCCAAACACTCGATATCCCCCAGCTCACATAAGTAGCCGGTTTCACCGTGTATGTTCACTTCGGGCAGCCCGCCTATATTTGAACTGATAATCGGAACGCTGCAGCTCATCGCCTCGAGTGCTGCAAGCCCAAAAGTTTCGCTGCCTGAGGGGATCATAAACAGGTCAGAAATGGAAAGCACCTCCTCTATCTGCTCCTGTTTTCCAAGAAAGCGCACATGGTCGCACATGCCAAGTTCACGGCATTTTTGTTCTGCCTTTGGCCGGTCAGGACCATCACCAACCATTAACAGTTTAGCCTTTACTCCATTTTTCAAAACCTGGTCAAAAGCTGAAACAACATCGGGCACCCGTTTCACTTCACGAAAGTTCGATACGTGAGTTACAACCTTTTCGCCTTCCGGGCAGATCGCTTTTTTAAAATGCTCCTTTTTTGACCGCTTAAATCGATCCAAATCAATAAAGTTAGGAATCACTTTAATATCCTTCTTAATATCGAAGTGGTTATAGGTCTCCTTTTTAAGATACTCTGAGACGGCGGTTACGCCATCACTCTGGTTAATTGAAAAATCAACCACCTGTTTATAGCTGGGATCGCTTCCAATCAGTGTAATATCGGTTCCATGCAGCGTTGTAATCACCGGTACGTGTGCAGCCTTACTGTTTAAAATCTGTTTGGCCAGGTAGGCACTCGTAGCGTGTGGAATGGCATAGTGAACGTGAAGAATGTCCAGTTTTGCGTATTGGATCAGGTGCACCATCATATTGGCAAGCGCAAGATCATAAGGAGGGTATTCAAAAAGCGGATACGAGCTCAGGTCAACTTCATGAAAGGTTATGTCAGTCCTGAATGAATCGAGCCGCGCCGGACGGGCATAGCTCAGTATGTGAAGATTGTGTCCTCGATTTGCCAAACCTTTTGCAAGTTCGGTTGCCACAACACCGCTACCACCAAATGTAGGGTAACAAACTATTCCGATATTCATACTCATAGTACCTTCAAAAAAATGGATAAGTTATAACCTGACTGTCCGGGAAAAAAACAATTATTTGAACAGAATATGGTTCAGCAACATAACTAATTTTCAATTCGTTTTATTTTACATCAGACTATAGTATAAACCTTAATCAGATAAGCTTCATCTATTAGGTGAAAATTGACAATTCCGTTATATTTGTTTCCATTATACCCAAAAAGATTTACACAGATCAATAAACTATGGCAGGACATTCCAAATGGGCTAATATAAAGCACAGAAAGGCGAGAGAAGATGCCAAACGTGCAAAAGCTTTTACCAAACACATCCGTGAAATTACAGTGGCCGCAAGAGAGGGAGGCGGTGACCCTGACGCCAATCCACGTCTTTCACTGGCCATTCAGAATGCAAAGGCCGTCAACCTTCCCAAAGACAATATCGAACGCGCCATAAAAAAAGGCACGGGTGAGCTTGAAGACGGTTCCGGCATCTATGAAGAGGTAACCTACGAAGGTTATGGCCCGGGGGGAATTGCGTTCTTTCTTGAAGCAACCAGTAACAATCTGAATCGGACCGTGGGTGAAATAAGGCATATTTTCACAAAACATGGCGGCAACCTTGGAACAGACGGTTCTGTAGCCTATATGTTTGAACAAAAAGGCTCAATTAAAGTCACCTCTGAAGGGGTTGATGAAGAGGAGCTAATGCTGACAGTTATTGACGCGGGTGCTGAAGATGTAATTATTGAAGAAGGTTTTATTGAGGTTATTACCTCAAGAGAAGACCTTATTACCGTTCGAAAAAACCTGGAGCTCAACAATCTGACGATCGAGAGCGCTGAGCTGGTGAGAATACCCTCCACCGAAGTAACTGCAGAACCCGATACGGCCAAAACCAATTTGAAAATGATGGACATGTTTGACGATAACGATGATGTATCAAACATTTTCACCAATATGAAAATGGATGACGAAACCCTTGCCCTGCTGAGCGAAGATTAAATCTTTGCACATACTCTACAGGTTCAAATATCGTTATTAATGCTGCCTGAAAGTTGAACTCAACAAACCATGAAACAGCTACTTTTACTACTTATAGGATTATTGCTCACTGCGTCTGTACTAAACGATGCAAGAAAAGCCAATGAAGCTTTTCAGCGGGGAGACTATGAGGAAGCCGTTCAGCTCTACAGGCAGGCAATTGCACAGAATCCTGATGATGCACGCCTCTATTTTAACCTTGGGAATGCACTCTCAAAACTTGGAAATACTGAAGAAGCCGTTGAAGCTTACGAGAATTTTAAAAGCAGATCAGAAAATGCACAAGAGCAGTCTCTTGCCGATTACAATAAAGGCAGGATACACACCGACCTTGAACAGTACGATGAAGCTTTAAATTTCTACAGAGACGCTCTCCGGAAAAACCCTCATGACGAGGACGCGCGCCACAATTTCGAACTTGCATTGAGAAAACAACAAGAGCAGCAGGAACAGGAACCTCAGCCGGATCAACAGTCGGGTGATGACGACAATGAAAACGGCGAAGATGAGCAGGAGCAAAGCCCTGAGAATCAGGAGGGCGATCAGGAACAGGATTCAGGCCAGCAGCCTGATTCACCTGAAGATCAGGATGGTGACCAGGAACAGCTGCCGCAACCACAGGATATGACAAGAGAAGAAGCAGAAAATTTGCTTGACGCTCTTGAACAACTCGAACGAGAACTACTCGAAAACCGTAAAAAAGAAGCAACCGAAAGTTCATCAAATGACAAAGACTGGTAGTAACGTCACATTTATCGGGCGTATCTTTTTTCTTTTTTTGATGATTGGATTCGCCGCTG
>SKRK01000180.1 GCA_007118525.1 Balneolaceae bacterium | reverse complement strand
TGCTGCTTACCAACTTCTTGATGATGCAAAAAACCTGGCGAATAATTTGCTTGGAGAAGGCCACCCGCTATTGGTGAAAATTTTTGCTCAGAAAGCTTTCCTGAATGAAGATCTGGCAAATATTGATGAGGCACGAATTTGGGCAGACAGAGCCATTGAAGTAGTAAATGAGTATACCCTGGATGAAATTAGCTTTGCAAGAGCCGGAATTATTGACGGTTATGTACTGAATTCGCAGGGAAATTATAGTGATGCTTTGGAGGCATACAGCACGGTTTTGAACATATTAAATGATCTGGAGAAAGACCTTGAGGTAATGCGGTTGCTTTCTCAGCTCCACAATAATATTGGCGTGGTTTATCGCAGATTGGGGCAGCTGGAAGAGGCTCTTGAACATTACCTTAGCGCACGTGAGGTTATTATTAATGCCCTTGGTGAATCACACCATGAAATGGCACTTGTCTATAACAATGTGGGTGGCATCTATTATGTATTGGGTGACCGTGGGAGAGCCGCAGAATATTTTATCAGGTCAGCCGATATTTTGATTGAGAACTTTGGCCAGATGAATGACAATGTTTCAAGGGCATACAATAACGCAGGTGTAGCCTATTTACAGCTTGGAGATCTGGAAAATGCAATACACTATTTGGAACTTGCACAGAGAGTGAAAGAAGAGATACACGGAAGTGAGCACCCTAACACAGCCGTAGGTTACAATAACCTGGGATCTGTTTATCTGCAAAAAGAGGAGTTTGAAAGAGCTGAAAAAAATTACCAATTGTCAATTGAGGTCAGAAAAAATATACATGGAGATAATCATCCAAACCTGATTGCGCCATTGCACACACTCTCTGGATTGTATATACAAACCGAAAGATGGGGTGATGCCCGCAAGGAGTTACAAAAGGCATTGAATATTGGTTTGAGTCGTTTCAATGAAAGTCACATTGATATAATTGATACCTACTCCCTGATTGCCAACTCTTATTTAATGGAGGGAGATTACAATAACGGCCATCATTATTACAGCAAAACGTTGTCGTTAATTCTCGGCGTTGATGCAAGTGATGAGGATATTATTCCGGATCTGAGTCAGGTAAGTTACAGCTTGAAACTGATAGAGAACATAAGGGGAATGAACAGGGTACTAAGGGAGAAATTTAAAGCTTCAGAAGACAAGCAATTACTGCATGAATCATTGAGGTTTACGACAATTGCATCAGAAAAAATCGATATGCTGCAAACCTCATTTCAAAATGAAGCATCTAAACTGAACCTTATTGACAATAATTATGAGATTTATTCAAATGCATTGGATATTATTTTTGAGCTCTACACTATAAGCAAGGATGATAATTGGCTCGATGAAATGCATTACTACTCAGAGAAAAGCCGTTCTCGTATTGCTCATGATCTGTTACAAAGTGTAGAGGCCAGGAATTTTGGCGGCGTTCCGGACGAGGTGATTAATGTTGAAAGAGATTTAAACACAAAGGTATCCGATTACTATCAAAAACTTCAGCTTGAGCAGGAGAAAGGAGAAGAGGGTTCACAGAGTGTGTTGAGGCAATACCGCGATTCACTGTTCTATGCGAAAAGAGAGCTGCATCAGTTTACTCAATCTCTCGAAGAAAACTATCCTGACTACTATCAGTTAAAGTATGACAGAAAACTGGCTGCAAGAAATGATATTCAGGCAATGATCGGTCATGATGAAACCGTTCTATCCTATGCGTTTGGGGTCGAGAATTTGTATGCCATAATTATTGACAGCGAACAGATTAGTGTGAGAAAACTTGAAATAGATGAAGGGTTAGCCGACCAGATAGAAAAGATACGAAAATCTGTTATTAGCGGAAGAACTACAGAATATGAAGAAGCAGCCCATCATTTGTATACTCAATTGATTGAGCCGGTAAAGGGCCTGCTGAGTACAGAATCCGTCATTATTTTACCTGATCAGGCACTGCACTATTTACCGTTTGAAATGCTTTTGACCGAAAAGCCGAACGGAATAATGTATCATCAAATGCCATTTCTGCTGCGGCAATATCAAATCCAATATATGCCTTCTGCAACAGTGATGATTACAAAGCAGCAGCAGAGGCCGCAAGAACCCAAAAATTTGCTTGCCCTGGCCCCTTTTAGTCAATCTACGATTCCTCTTGAACAGAATGAGTTGAATGAGCGGTATTTCGATCAGTTAACCCCGCTTCCACTTACCGGTTATGAGACACGAGAGATCGCAAAACTATTCAGGGTAAGAAATTCTCTTTGGAGTTTCTTTTTTCCGGAACATGCTGAAGTGCTTACAGGCACGAGAGCCTCAAAATCCAGAATTATGAACGGAGCCCTTGACGATTATGGCTTTATCCATTTTGCAACGCATGCTTTCGTTAATGAAAGAAACCCCGCACTCTCCGGAATTGCCATGCATGGCGGAGATGATGGAGATGGAATTGTTTATGTGGGAGAGATATATAACCTGCAAATGAGGGCCGATCTTGTTGTACTTGGGGCTTGTGATACGGGTCTGGGTGAGATTCGAAGAGGTGAGGGACTGATTGGGTTTACTCGTGCATTTTTATATGCGGGTGCATCCAACCTGGTCGTCTCGATGTGGAAGGTGAACGACCAGCCAACTGCGCATTTAATGATAAGTTTTTATGAACATATCCGTGAAGGTCAGAGTTATGGATCAGCACTTCGAAATGCCAAGTTAAGCCTCATGGATCATCCGGAGTATGCCGCCCCAAGAAATTGGGCGGCGTTTATCTTGAACGGACGGTAACAATTCGATTGCGTGAATCGAAGTAATCTATTAGCCTGTCAGGCTAAAAGTGACGGTTTAGACCTGTCAGCATGTTCTGTGCTTTTCAGAACTTCTGACAGCGTCGTTATCTTCCCGAATTCAACTCCAGGAGCCTGCGTCTGCACTCAACGCTGTT
>SKRK01000129.1 GCA_007118525.1 Balneolaceae bacterium | reverse complement strand
GCGCCATCTCCGTTAAGGTCGGCCCAGGCCGCTCCGCTGGAGAATCCCGGCTCGTCAAGCCCCCACTCCACTGTAGCATCGCGAAATATTAATTCCCCCTCATTGGCAAACACATAATTGCGGATCGGATTGGATGGAATCACATCTATGAACACTTCAAAATCGTCAACATCAACACCTATACTCTCTCTCATCCGTTCCGGTGATGCTATTAATTCGAGATAATCCAGATTGGTTATATCATGGACAAGGCCATTTGTCACATAGATGTCATTGTATCCGTTAAGGTCAAAGTCGGCTAATAATACGGCCCAGCTCCAATCTGTTGCCTGAACTTTAGAAAATCTGCCTGTTTCTAAAAAACTGCCGTCTCCTTGATTTAGATGCACAACATTGCGTGTAAATTGATGGCCATAATCCCATCTTATTTTATCTGAATAGAGTTCGGGGCTCTCAAAAGTAGTAACCACTTTTACTCTATTTTCATCTTCAGGAAGCATATCGAGTACATAAATATCGGGCCACCCATTGTTGTTCAAATCAGCAATATCGGCACCCATAGATGCAGCACTCATACTGCGAATCACGTCGTCTTGAATCACCTCTTCAAACGTTCCGTCGCCTTGATTTATATAAAGATAGTCTCGTTCAAAAAAATCATTGGCCACAAAAATATCAGGCAGACCGTTTCTGTTGATATCTGATACCGTAGCACTCAAGGCAAAGGCAATAATACTGCTATATAGCCCCGCTTCTTCAGTTACATCCGTGAAAGTGTTGCCGTCATTCCTGTAGAGCCTGTCACCGCCCAAAAAGTCTCTCGTTTCTCTTAAGTTTTCAGAAAGCTCAAAATTTGTAATCGGCTCATCTTCGTTATTAATTATATAGAGATCAAGCATGCCATCTCCATTATAATCGAAAAAAGTTGCGTGAATTGAGTAACCCGGATCATCTAATCCATACTCCTCTGCAGACTCTGTGAATGTACCGTCGCCATTGTTTATAAAGAGTTCATTACGGCGGTCATCCAATTCTCCTGAATTGGTGACGTAGATATCAAGCAGTCCATTACCATTAATGTCAGCAAAGCTAACACCTGTTGACCATTTTTTTGAGCCTGCAACACCAGCCTGATCTGTTACATCAATGAATTTAAAATCCCCTTGATTGAAATACAATTTATTGTCGCCCATGTTGCTCGTCAGGTATATATCCGGCAGCCCATTTCCGGAAATATCACCAACCGCAACTCCTCCCCCGTCATAAAAATTACGATAGGTATAGATGTTGAAGTCCTCATTAAAAATGAGGTTATTTTCAAAGTCTACCGACGTTTCTTCAGATGGCAAACTTACGAAAAGAGGTGCCGGATCATCTGACTGTTGGCAAGATGAAACCAAAAGAATGATAAATAAGCTTAGTACGAGTTTTATTGAAAACCCTTCAATCTTCATGGGAGTACAACTTTTAATTAACTGTTTCCTGCAGCTGATAAATCAATAAAGTCAACAAAAACTGTAGATTGGGAGTTAGGATAAATGCGTATTTCTCTGTTTCCCATAATACTCACCATTGCTTGTCGGTCAATATCAGGAATGTATATCATTGAAAACTCAGCCCCATAAACTTCAGCGTAGTAAGAAATTAAATCTCCTATCAGTTCATTAGTGTGAAGGTGTTCATTCCAGGGGGCCCACCCATCATAACCGATTGTTAAAGGTATTCGGGTAATTTTTCCCTCTATAAATGTGGGATAAAATTCCATAGTTGCAGGATGAGACAAAGCCTCAGTTTTATATATAATCTTGGTAAATCCGGTTATTTCACCTCTCCTGTTCATTTCAAGACTGAATGAATGAAAATCCTGAACCGTCATTCCAAAATAGTATCCTAAAAAAAGAGAATCGGCCTCAATACCGGAAGAGAGACCACCTCGCACCATTGATTCGTATGTTTTTTCAGAGGAGCAATTAACAAATAGCAAACATGAAATGAAAAGCAGCAGTAATAAATACGAGTTCTTTAACATCTTGTTTTATGAATTGTAATAAATGATTTAGTTAATAATCAAACATAGCTAACGATAGTTTCCTGAACTTACATTCAGTTGTAATATGGAAATATCAGCATCAAACTTAACGATCAGAAGATAACGATTACTATTTGATTCTATGATTTGAAATCTTCGAATCTCGCCGGTTATATTTACTCCGCTCTGCTGGGGCATGTAGCTTTGGATCCTGTTATCGCGCCAGCTCAGTACCGCTCCTCTTGAAGCGTCATAGGGACCCGACTGCGGCTTCACATCATACAGGTTGCCTCCCATCAGGATCTCCTTCCTGCCGTCTCCGGTCAGGTCTTCAATGTGAATTCCATACATCGGGGCCAGCTGTGCGCGTACGGGAAGCTCTTCCACCAGCATCCCCTCACCGGTGTTGCGGATCAGCACGCTTGCCAGCATGGTTGCGCTCAGCCCGGCGATCCCCTCCAATTCTCCCCCGCTGAATACCTGCTCTATTGTCCGGCCCGCGTAGCTTGCATAGTCAGGAAAACGTTCCCGCAGCGAGGGCACCTCTTCCAGCAGGACATGACGAAGGGCCACCGGGTAGTACTCGCCATCCTTGGGTACTGCCAGTATCTGTTCGTTCATTCCGTTTCGTGATACATCACCTGCCCACATCTTTACCGGCCACTCGCTGCTGGCACGAAACATCGAGTTCAACCCGTGGTTGCCTCCCACAAGGTCGATACGCCCGTCTCCGGTTACATCACCGGCTGCAATCGCATTCCACCAGCCTCTCGTCTGGCTCAGCCCTAATTCGTCCGTGATCTCCTCAAAACGGTCTCCGGTATTGGTAAACACACGGATCGGCATCCACTCTCCCACAACTACCAGTTCTTTACTGCCGTTGCCCGTAAGGTCGGCCCAAAGGGCGTCGGTAATCATTCCCGATT
>SKRK01000286.1 GCA_007118525.1 Balneolaceae bacterium | reverse complement strand
GCCTGGTTTTCGGGCAGTTCAACGAGCTGTGGAGGAGATGTGGATATCGGCTCGAAATGAACATAGCGGCCCATTTTCTGTTCAAACTTTTCCAGATTCAGTTCGTCCATCAGTTTTATAAGGGCCGTGTGCTGTGAACCCAGCCAGGTGGCGCCCATCTCAACGGGAGCCGTATCCGCTAAGCGGGAGGTTAAGATTCGCCCCCCGATCCGGGCTCTCGCTTCCAGAATGGTGCACTCAAACCTCTCCTTTCCGAGCAAACGGGCGAGTGTGAGTCCGGCAAGTCCCGCACCGATGATAATAATCTTGGTTTTTCCCATAATTAGCGCTTCTATTTACATAATGAAGATTCACAACAAAGATACCGGCCGGAACGATCTGACCCTATCAAAAATCTGTATGCCCTAATAAGTCAGACCTACAGGCCGTATATTTTGGCTGCACTTAAAGTCTGAACGACAAAAAAATTCCCGGATGACCGATTCCACCCCAACCGAGGCTGACCATCGCCGCACTCTTGAGCGGCTTGACAGATTCAGCTACTGGACGGACAGCAACATCCGGGTGCCGTTTACCGGGTTCCGGTTTGGGCTGAGCCCGCTCATAGGCCTGATTCCGGGCATCGGCGATTTCGCCGGTTTGATCCTCTCTCTTTATGTACTCTATGAGGCCAGGAGAATCGGTGCGCCGGGCAAAATCCAGCGAAAAATGATTCGAATTATGCTCATTGAGTTCTTTGGCGGTTTGATTCCCGTGTTCGGCGACGCCTTTGACGCCGTTTACAAAGCCAACACCCGAAATACGGAACTCCTCAGAAACTATCTCTACAGGCAGCTTGGCGAGGAACCTGAATGGAAATTCCCCTGGTTCACATTTATCTGGATGAGCCTGCTTATTCTGCTGCTGGGCTGGCTGGTGTACATGTTGGTTTGAATCGGTTCCCTAAGACATGGTATATCACTGCGTGTTCAAAAGATGAGCTGTTCAATCTTTGAGCCTGGTTCAAATCCTTACTTTATTACAATTTCGATCTAAAATCTTTGACAGACAGAAATACCATGTCTTACAATGCCAAAAACTCTATATCACTCAAAACAAAAGACGGCCTCAACATCGCCGCCAAAAAACTGGAAGGCAACCCTCCCACCGTCATCTTTATGCCCGGTTTTTTCTCCAATATGGAGGGGACCAAAGCTACGTATCTGGAAGAGCAGTGCCGTCGTCGCGGCCAAGCGTATATCCGGTTTGATTACCGGGGTCATGGCCGGTCGGATGGAAAATTTGAGGATGGCGCCGTTACCGACTGGCTGAATGATACCCTTTTGGTGCTTGATGAATTGGCCGAAGCGCCGGTAGTTGCGGTCGGCTCGTCGATGGGCGGGTGGATCGCCCTGCTTGCTGCTCTCAAACGACCGAACCTCATCAAAGGATTGGTGGGTGTGGCCTCTTCACCTGATTTTACACGGGATATCTGGCACCGGCGAATGACCGAGGAGCAGCGAAAAGTGATGAATGAACAGGGGTTCATCGCTCAGCCCAGTGAGTACCGGGAAGAGCCGGTCATCATCACCAAGCAGTTGATAGATGATGGCGAAGATCATCTGCTTCTTCACCGCGACAACCTCAATCTGAATATTCCCATTTGCCTTATTCACGGCAAGAAGGATGTGGATGTGCCGTGGGAAAAATCAGAAAAGCTGCACCGGCTATTGGGAGAGGAAAACAGCGAGCTGATTCTTGTGCCGGATGGACCACACAGGCTCTCCCGCGAAAAGGACCTGGTGTTGATTGATGAGATGGTGCAGAAAATTTCGGCTCGTATTATGGCTCCTGACAATAAACACAGATGAGATATAAAATGAAATTGATTCTAAACAGACCTTGTATTTTTGATGTTCCGTAGTCAAAGATTAGATTATCATACAGAATGATTGAAATAAAATCTGTAAAATATTAAATAACAGTATTTTAATATCGGTATTCTAAATACGTTTTTCTCAGTATCCGGGTTCTCTATGGAGATGCATGACTGCAATAATGAAAATATGATTGCTATCTGGATCTAAATGATATTAAATACCAAATGGATATCGCTGAACCAAAGCTCTGCGAATTGACTTACTTATTTTTGACCATGACAACGGATTCGAAATTACCCTCTGAATGCTTTTATAGACTTCTACTGAAAAATCGAACCCAAGCTCCCTTTCCTGATCTTCATAGTAGTTGATAGCCTTAGTAAACTCAATCTCAGCTTCAGGATGAAAACTGTAGTTCATTCAGAAAACCGTTTTTGAATTCTATCAAAAACCTCATCTCCGGAAATTCCTTTTACTTTATTCGTTTTTAATTCCTTCAGTCGCCTTTCAGCCACTTCGATCCATTTTTTTTCAATGCCTGAATCAACAGGATTTAAGCTTTTAAGCACATAGTCCGCCACCAAAGCCCTCTCATCTGCCGGCAAGGAGTCAATTTCCTGAATCAGTCGTTTTGTCGTAATTTCACTCATAATATACTGAGATAGAGTTTAATTGGTACTCATACAATAACGTCTTTGAAGTTGATTTATTCAAGATGATAATGTTTAAAAAATGGAGGCAGCCATGGGAGATGAAAACAGACTGATAATCACCTATCTGACACTTCGGAAACTGATCGGAATACTGGGTATTGCTCTGCCGTTTATCCTGTTTTTCGGTGCACTTCTTATTTTTCAGACCGGTATCCAGAGCTCCATCAGCAGCTACTACTATACCGGCATGCGCGATCTGTTTGTGGGGACGATCTGCGTAATCGGGTTTTTCCTTCTGATCTACAAAGGCTATGAAACCGCAGATAACATAGCCGGAGACATCGGCTGTTTAGCCGCGATCGGGCTTGCCCTTTTTCCCACTGCGCCCGACGGGGTAGTAACCGGTACCCAACAGACCATCGGATATCTACACCTGGGTTTTGCGGC
>SKRK01000247.1 GCA_007118525.1 Balneolaceae bacterium | reverse complement strand
TTTGCTTACCTGGAAACCCTGATGCCGCTTACTCAGAAAGATCAAATTGTAGTGGTAAACTGTTCGGGTCGCGGTGATAAAGATATGGGCACGATTTCAGAATGGTTTAGAGAAAGTCCCCCTTCGAAGGGGGCATGACCAAATGCGTTCAGCATTTGGTCGGGGGGGATGTCTTACGGAGCGTTGATAAAGCATTGATTCATTTTAAAACCCCGTTTCCTTGCCAATCATCCCCCTTCTCCCATAGTGATCCCTTCGGGCGAAAGGGGACTTTGAAAAAACTTTCAACTTATTTTTAAAATTAATGACTACCAAAACATCCCGAATACAAACAGTTTTTGAAACGAGAAATAGTGACGAAAAGATTATGTCGCTGTTTATCACAGCCGGTTATCCTGATTTGGAATCGACGGTAGACCTTATTCTTGGTTTCGAAAAAAACGGTGCCGATATCATAGAGCTTGGAATGCCTTTTAGTGATCCTCTCGCTGATGGGCCTACAATCCAGCTTGCCAGTAATGTGGCTATTGAGAATGGGATAACCATGAAGAAGATTTTTGAAATGGTTCGCGAGGTTCGTAAGCAGTCTCAGATACCCATCATTTTGATGGGATATATCAATCCGATTTTGAGATACGGTGTGGAGAAGTTTTGCAGTGAAGCGGAAGAGTGCGGAGTAGACGGTTTAATTATTCCGGATGCCCCACTTGAAGAGTCATCAATTGTATCTGAAGCTGCCGGCAAACGCGGGTTGAATATGATCTTTCTTGTGGCGCCAAATTCAACCGACAAGCGAATGCAGCAGGTGGATCAACATAGTAGTGGATTTGTCTACTGCGTGTCCGTTACGGGCGTCACGGGCGCTCGCAAGGGTGAAGAGGTAGCGCAATCGGTTGAAAGATTTATTGACCGGGTAAAAACCAATGTAATCCGGAACCCTAAACTTGTAGGGTTTGGCATTAAGAACTATGAGGATGCTCAGCTGATATCCAAAAAAGTTGACGGGTTTATTGTCGGAAGCGCATTAATTGATACAATCCGCAACCATTATCCCAATAAAGATTGGCAACAGAACGTTTTTCTGTTTGTGAAAGAATTGAAATTTGGAAATATTGAATGACTTATTCACCCGAGACGTTAAAAACTATGAAGAAAATATTCCTGGTGCTCCCCATTTTTGCTCTCTTTTTTATAAATGCTTGTGAAAGTGATTACAGGCCGATGTCGATAGGTAGTATCGATGAGGTTATTGTAGTTATGGATTCTACACAGTGGGATAGTGAGGCTGCCTTGGCCATTGAAGAGACTTTTGGTGCCGGTATTGAAACTCTGCCCGGTGCGTTTGAACCAAGATATACCCTCACATTTCGTGACTTTAGAAATAATCAACAGCTCGACAGGCTCAGAGAATACAAAAATGTTATTTTTGCTGCCACTATTGATGAACAGACTAATGTGGGTACGTTTATCAGGGCTATTTTAAGCTCTGATGTAGAAAATAGAATACGAGAAGGAGAAAGTTTTGCTTTCCCTATAGAAGACCGGTGGGTGCGGGATCAATGGGTTCTCATTCTCTCATCAACCAGCGACGCTGAACTGGCTGAAAAAATTCGCAATTCCGAAACTTCACTTGTCAGCCATTTGGAGAACCGGGAGTTTGAACGACGTAAGCAGGAAGTATTCCGTAGGGGAGAGCAGGTTGCAATCAGCGACTCTCTGTGGGAAAAAGCTGGCTGGAAAGTAAGAATGCAGCACGATTACATACAGATTGCAGACTCTGCAAATGCTGTAGTTTTTGCCCGGTACCTGCCCGACAACAATCGACGTATGTGGGCATGGTGGAAAGATGATGTGCCGGATATTGACTTCTTGGATAGCCAATGGATTAATGCTACACGCGACTCCCTTATGGAACTCTACATGAGGGGTGAACGTGAGGACTCTTATGTAACCACAGAATTCGGGCGTCCGGTTCTGACCAACCCAATAGATAGAGATGATCGAATTATTGGTTATGAAACATTGGGTACATGGAGAATGACAGGTAACTTTATGGGTGGGCCTTTTGTCAATTTTACATATTATGATCCCGAAACTGAACGATTGTTTATGGTCGAATACTGGCAATTTGCCCCAAGTGTAAACAAGAGAAGATTTGTGCGCCAATTTCAGGCAATGGGCAGAACCTTTGAATCCGATTCAACTTGGAACAGCGATAGACAAAACGCCATCACTAACAGGTTGAATTAGTAATTTTGCTGATAAAGCAGTTCTCATAAACCTGAGTTCGATTTATAAATCAGATTGTGCTGGTGTAGATCACATCAGCCTGATCAGATCTGTACTATACATGACCAATTTCCCAAACAGAATTCAATACCAATGAGTTATAAACCGTCCATTCAGATCATAGCATTTCATGGATGGGGTTTTTCAGCAGCATTTTGGAATTCATTAAAAGATAAACTGGGAGATCAGGTGCAGTTTGATGCTGCAGACAGGGGATATTTTTCAACAGCAGTGCAAGCTGAATTTGATCGGGATAAAGATTTAAAAGTTATTTTTGCCCACTCCGGCGGGCTTCAATGGTGCAAGAGTAACCTGATTGATCAGGCCGATCATCTGGTTATATTTAGCGGATATTTAAACTTTCATCCGGTAGACATGGACCTCTACAGGAAATCGAAATTACTGATGAGACAGATGCAGGCGCAATTTGTTGACGCTCCTGAAAAAGTGCTCAGGGATTATTACGATCTAGCCTTTTCACCGGAAAAAAATAATTTAGAGATCCCCGGTATACTGAATCACGATCTGTTGCTTTCTGATCTGAGTGTGATGGACAGAGACAAGCACTCTCATCAGCGATTTTTTGATCTTGACAATATCACTATTCTTCACGGCTCAGAAGACAGGTTGGTAAGCAAAAATAAGGCCCGAAAGATGTTTAATGCGTTACGATACAGAAGCCAATATTTTGAAATATTAAAGGCTGGCCACGCTTTTCCAATTACACATGCAGATAAATGTGTTGAAATTATACGCTCAATTATCGACACCAGAATTACAAACACGATAAGCAGATGAAAGATTATAACAAGAAAGTGATGCTGAAAGCTTTTTCTGATTCAGTTAGCTACTATTCGGAACATGCCAATCTGCAAAAGGAAACCGCGAAAAGAATGGCACTTGCACTGGAGCCTTGGCAATATTCCATTCCGCCCGGACCGATCTTAGAGGTAGGAGCGGGAACAGGGTTTTTCACCAAACATCTTGTTCAAATGTTCAATAGAGAACATATCATTATCTCTGATGCATCTCCTGAAATGGTGGAATTTTGCAGGAACAGTTTTGGCGAGTCGGGGCACATAGATTTTGAAATCATCGATATTGAAGATTATGATTGGCCTGAAGATCACTACTCGATGATTACGGGGAATTTTGTAGCTCAATGGCTTAAAGACCCTTCAATGGCTCTGTCCAAAATGGCAAATTCATTGAAACCGGGTGGTTTTATGCTGATGTCATTTCCCGGAAGTGAGTCGTATCCGCAATGGAAGAAGTACTGTCTTGAACTGGGATTACCATTTACCGTTAACCCATTGCCGGATGTAGAACAGCTTGTGATAAACCTATCGACAGGACCTGTAAAAGTCGATTTTTATGAAGATCAATCCAGCGAACAGTTTGAGAACCTGTTTTCTTTTTTCAGACATATGAAAAATACCGGTACATCAACCAGTTTTACCGGGAAAAAACTGACCACGAAACAGTTAAGACTTCTAAATAGCTACTGGCTACAACAGAATGGCGGAAAAATCGTTGTTCACTACCACACTGCATTTATTGCGGTCAAAAAAGATCTCTAGTTTCCTATCCTTTATACTCAATAAAAATTGAGTCGAGCTCTTGATCAAAGTTCTTTATAATCCGTGGCTCAAACTGTTCGCCTGTCAATGTGTTATATAGCTCTGCATAGCGCTGGTAGATGCTCCAGCGAAAGGTGTCTGGGAGGTTTGGAAGCTCTTGTCCCTCTAATCCCTGAAAATCGTGCTCCATCAGCCACTCCCTTAAAAACTCTTTTGATAGCTGCTTTTGAGGTTTGCCCTCGCTCAATCGCTGTTTATATCCATCCGCATAGAAATATCGTGATGAATCGGAAGTGTGAACCTCGTCGATTAACGTTAACTCTCCCTCGTACATACCAAATTCATATTTAGTGTCTACAAGAATAAGGCCTCTCTTTGCTGCTACTTCAGTTCCTAAATCAAAAAGTTGAAAAGCTACATGCCTTATTTGATTCCAGAGGGTCTCGTTCACAATATTTTGATTTAATATCTCATCTTCAGATATATCCTCATCATGACCTTCCGATGCTTTAGTTGCCGGAGTAAGAATGGGAGAGTCAAAACGTTGATGCTCTACCATACCTGCCGGAAGTTTAACCCCGCACAGCTCTCGCTTACCCGATTTATAAGTTCTCCAGGCATGACCGGTTAAATATCCGCGAATAACGACTTCAATTGGGATAGGGTCGCATTTTTTCGCAATAGTGACATTAGGGTGAGGCACAGCCAGCAGGTGGTTGGGTACAATCTCTTTTACCTTGTCAAATGAAAAAGCAGATAGCTGATTCAGTATCTGTCCCTTAAATGGAATAGCCTGCTTCATGATATGATCAAAAGCGGAAATCCGATCGGTTACAACGATGCCAAGCATCTTGTCATTCAACGTATAAACATCACGAACTTTACCCCTGTACGGCTCAGAAGGCAGAGAAGCATTTGAGGTGGTAATGCAGTTCTCCAGGGCCTCTTTTTGATCAATCATTAACTAAACTACTACGTATTTGATTTATTGGTCGAATTCCTGGCAATCAAAACAGGGTCTATCGTTTCCTGAACCTTGTCTTCGGGTTGATGGCGAATAATTTCGGCCAGCCTTTTTGTAGCCATTACACCAACGGAATACATTTTCTGATCGATTGTGGTGAGGTCCAGGTACCGTGAAAATTTGATATTATCATAACCCATTATGCCAATATCTTCCGGAATTTTAATACCAAGTTTATTTAACGCATGGTAAGCTCCGATGGCTTGAGTATCACTGGAGCAGAAGATTGCATCCGGAAATTCTCCCATTTTATCATATTTAAAAATGGCTTCAAAACCGGCTTCTTCTGTGAAACCGGCATGTTTTGTACTGTCACCTGACAGGAAAAACTTTTCAATTACCGGCATCTTAAACTCACGCAAGGCATCTAAAAATCCATGTTTTCTGTAGTTGGCAGCTTTGGTTTCAACTGCAGGTGTTATATATCCCAAATTTTTATAGCCCTGTTTGATAAGATGTTCACCAGCTAAAAATCCACCTTTTCTGTTATTTAATTCAAAATAATTATAGTCGGGGTGTGAGCTGCCGATCAGTACAATGGGTATTTCAGAAGATTGTAACTGGCGATGTACATTTTCGTCGATATCTATGCTAATTGTAATAACTGTATCAGCGGTTCCTCTGTGGAAAAAGTTCTCAATACCCTCTTTTGGGTTTTTTGAACCGGTATTATAGATCACGATATCCAGGTCCATCTCTTTGATTTCGTCCTTTACGCCTTTCAACACTTCATTGTAGTAGGGGGTTGTAAACGAAGGAACAGCAATAGCCAGCATTTGAGGTTCACGGCTGGCAAGTTTACGCGCACTCACCTGGGGTCTGAAATTCAGATCATTTATGGCTTCATTAACTTTTTCTTTGGTTTTCTTGGATACATTTGGCGAATTATTTATGACCCTTGAAACCGTAGAAATTGCAACTCCTGCCCGCTGAGCTACCTGATATATTGTAATTTTTTTGTGTTTGGATTTCATCGAATCATCGTGTTGAAATTAAAAAGAGAGCAAATAAAAGAAAGGTTGAAAATACTCTTAAATCGGTTGAACTAAAAATGACAGTAAGAAATTAATGATTACTTAAAAAATTAAATAAACGGGAACTATTTGAGCACGTAGAAGCATTGCTTATACTGATTACCATCTCAATTCATATGTGGAGCATTATACAATATGTCGAGTATTTTAAAATTTCCAATAACGATGATCCGTCCATTTTATGAGAGAACAAACTTTCATAAATCGGTTATTACTGAGATAAAGGATAAAGAATTGATGCACGCCTATGATCACTGCAGATCAATGACCCGTTTGCATGCAAAAACATTTTATATGGCAACCCGTTTTTTGCCTAACCATAAGCAGCGCAGCATTTTTGCCATATACGGTTTATGTCGTTATCTGGATGATTTAGTCGATGAGAGTGAAGATTTGATGATTCAGCAGAAAATTACCCGTGAAGATATTCTGATAAAGCTCGATCATTTTAAAGAGAAGCTCATAAACACATACAATGGCAATGAGCAAAGCGACCCCATTATGCTTGCCTTCTCAGACACCTTGAACAGTTTCAATATTTCAATTGAATTTCCAATGTTGTTGATGGAAGGGGTTAAGATGGATTTAACCAAAGACCGCTATGCTACATTTGATGAGCTCTATGAATACTCATACAAAGTGGCCTCTGTTGTGGGTTTGATGACCAGTGAAGTATTTGGATATGAAAACCCAAAAGCCGTAGAACATGCCGTAGATCTTGGTATAGCCATGCAGCTGACCAATATTTTACGAGACGTTGGCGAAGATCTTACAAAAAACAGAATCTACTTGCCAAAAGATGAATTAGACCGTTTTGGGGTTACAGAAGACGACCTTTTTAATCATAATATGTCGGAAAACTTTATTGAATTTATGAAGTTTCAAATTGACAGAACTAAAAAATATTATGAAAGTGCTGATCATGGCATAGGCATGTTGAATAGAGACAGCCGCCTGCCTGTTGGACTTGCCCGGGAAAATTACAGCCGGATACTGAATAAAATTGAGGAAAACGGGTACAATGTGTTTCGCCAGCGGGCTTTTTTGAACTCAACCGAGAAGCTCTCCATGGTACCAAAAGTAATGTTAAGCCTGCGCAACAGCTAAACGACAATAAAATAATCCCATTTAACAGAAAAGCGCTTACAGAAGTTTTATTTTTCTTCTATCTTGCATGATAGTTATCCATTAACTCTAAAAAAATAATCATGCAAAGAGAATACCGTAAGTGGAAAAGTCCAAGCCTGGGGAGGGAGATGGAAATGCTGATATTTGGGACTGGAGGTACACCTGTCCTGATATTCCCTTCCGATCATGGCAGGTTCAATGAATGGGAAGACCAGGGAGTTATGGGTGAAGTTCAAGAGCAGATTGAAAATGGGTATAATCAATTCTTCTGCGTGGACAGTGTTGCCTATGAGAGCTATCTCAATAAAGATGTGGATCCATATGTAAGGTTGATGCGCGAAAATCAATATCAGATGTACATCATGGATGAGGTGTTGCCATTGATATCTGAAGAAAATGCAAATCCATACCTTATATCGGCAGGTGCTGGTTTAGGCGCATACCAAGCTTTAATTTTTGCACTAAAATATCCATACTCATTTAACAGATTGATCTCAATGTCGGGTTACTACGATATCAATGTACACCTGGATGGTTTTAAGGACGAGAACAGTTACTTTAACAACCCGATAGAGTTTGTGCCGAACTTAAATGATACGGCACTTTTAAAAGCAATATCTTCAGTAGATATTCGCTTAATCAGTTATCTTAACGACCCGAACAGAGATCAGACATTAAAAATGAGTGATATACTCTGGATGAAGAGTATTGAACATAAACACTCCTTATTGAGTGAAGAAACAAATAATATTTGGTCACTGATTCCTTCCACATTCAAAGCAAATTTGTTGTAACCGATCATAATGATATCGATAAAAAAAGTTCTCGTTGCCAATCGTGGTGAAATTGCATTGCGAATAATCAGAACCTGCCGTGAAAAAAACATAAAAACCGTTGCTGTTTACTCCAGGCCCGATTCGGTTTCGCCCCATGTATTGGCTGCTGATGAATCGGTTTTTATCGGTGAAGCAGCATCATCCGACAGTTATCTTGTTACAAAAAAGATCCTTGATGCCGCTAAAAAGACAAATGCAGACGCCATTCATCCCGGCTATGGATTTTTAAGCGAAAATTCTTCTTTTGCCAAAGAGTGCGTCGATAACGGAATTATATTCATAGGCCCAAATCCACACGCCATTGAAGTAATGGGTGATAAGACGAAGGCAAGAGAACTTATGGCAAAAGCAAATGTGCCATTTCCGCCGGGTACAGAATCAGCAATGAATGATGTTGAAGAGGCAAAAAAAGTTGCAAAAAAGATAGGATATCCTGTCTTAATAAAAGCTGCAGCAGGGGGCGGGGGTAAGGGTATGCGAATAGTTGATAATGCAGCTGACTTTGTGAAGAGTGTGAAAGCAGCTAAGTCGGAAGCTAAAAATGCTTTTGGTGACGACAGGGTTTATGTAGAAAAATACCTTGAAGAGCCACGGCATATAGAATTTCAAATATTGGCAGATACCCACGGTAATGTCGTACACCTTTATGAAAGGGAGTGCTCAATTCAGAGGCGTCATCAAAAGGTTATTGAAGAGGCACCTTCCTCAGTTTTAACGAAAGAGCTGCGAGCAGCTATGGGAAGAGATGCCGTAGAGGCAGCAAAAGCATGCAACTACGTAGGTGCCGGAACCATCGAGTTCCTTCTCGACAAACATATGAACTACTTTTTTCTGGAGATGAACACCCGGCTTCAGGTAGAGCATCCGGTTACAGAATTGATTACCGGACTTGACCTTGTTTCACTTCAAATAGATATAGCAGAAGGTAAGCAACTTCCTTTTACACAAGAAGATATAAAGTTTAATGGGCATGCCATAGAATGCCGGATTTATGCGGAAGACCCGCAGAACAATTTCTTGCCAAGTACCGGCAAGCTCCAAAAGCACAGAATACCCGCCGGGCCGGGCATCAGGGTTGACGCAGGTGTTGAAGAAGGGCAGGAGATAACCATTAACTACGATCCAATGATCTCTAAGCTATGTACCTATGCACCGGATCGCATGGGGGCCATTGATAAGATGCTTCGCGCGCTTTCAGAGTATGAAATTTCCGGTGTGAGAACCACTATTCCTTTTTGTGATTTCGCCCTGAATCACAGCGCTTTCAGGTCAGGTAAATACGATACGCACTTTATAAAAGATCACTTCAAAGAATCGGTTCAATTCGAAAAAGATCATTTGGAAAATATTTCTGTGGTATCTTCACTTCTCAGAGCAAAAATGAATCACTCCGCTAATAACACCCAGCCTGTAAAGACACAACAGACTGCCAACTGGTGGAAAAACAGACGATAATTTTTCGTGGAACCCAATCAAAAGCTATTTAATCAGTTACAGAAACTGCTTACCGAACAGAGAAATACGAACAGCAGCGAAATAGATCTGGCTGATTCAAAAACTATAGTCTCCATTATTAATAATGAGGATAAAAAAGTAGCCGAATCTGTTGAAACCCGCCTTGATGTGATTGCCGATGCCATTGACGCTATTGTTGAAAAGCTGAAGGCAGGAGGCAGGCTGCTCTATTTTGGAGCAGGCACCAGTGGACGACTGGGTGTATTGGATGCTGCAGAGTGCCCGCCCACATTTGGAACGGATCCTGAAACCGTTCAAGGATTTATTGCAGGTGGCGAAAAAGCAATGTTTGTTGCCCAGGAAGGTGCTGAAGACCGTGAACAGTATGGTGAAGATGAATTAAAACGCTTGAATGTTACTAAAAACGACGTCATAGTTGGTTTGGCAGCAAGCGGACGCACTCCTTACGTTCACGGTGTGATTAAAAAAGCGAGAAAGATTGGGTGTATTACTGTTTTTGTTACCACAGTATCCAAAGACCAGGTAGAGTTAAAAGCCGATTTTATGATCGATATCCCGGTTGGACCTGAAGTGATTATGGGAAGCACAAGAATGAAAAGTGCAACCGCTCAAAAAATGGTCTTAAATATGCTTACTACCGGAGCCATGATACGACTTGGCAAAGTGTATCAAAACGTTATGGTAGACCTTCAGTTAACCAACAAGAAGCTTGAGGAGAGGGCAAAACGAATTGTAATGATGCTGGCAAAATGTTCGTACGAAGAATCTTCTGCCTGGCTTGATGCAGCTGATAATCACGTTAAAACAGCCCTGATGATGGCTCTGACCAATGTAGATAAAGATAAAGCCCAAAATGCACTTCAAAAACATGATGGATTTATTCGAAAGGCACTTCTTGATTTTAATTAACTGTTAGTTAAAAGTTTGGGAACCGATATAATCTTTTCGGTTGTTCATCAGTTACATTACTGAGTAAAACACTACAGACAGCATCAATTCATTTCACTTGGTTGTACAAAATACTTCGGGATCTTTACTTCTCGTTTAACACTATATTAATTCTTCAAAACTTTACGTCTACAGATCTCTTGGCAAACTCAAGCAAAAATCATAAACTTTCAGAACCGGACTATCGCCACCGGTATATGCTATCTGTGATAATTACTCAGGTTGTACTGCTGATCTTTATTCATTTCTGGCCGGAAATAAAGTATAGCGCAGAGCTGGATTTTGAGATACCTGAAAGAGAACAGGTTTTTCTGGATGATATTGAAATTACCCGACAGGAGACCTCCCCGCCGCCGCCGCCGCGGCCAATGATGCCAAATCCGGTTCCAGATGATGAGATTGTAGAAGTTGAGCTTGAATTTGATATGGACCTGGACATACCCGATCTGCCGGATGTTGATCCCGGCTTTGGAACCGCTCAAACAGGGGATGAAGAGCGTATTGTTAGCAACCCTCAGATACCTCCAACAGTTGTAAGAATTGTTGAGGCCACTGCACCTGACCAGGTGCCGGATGAATACAAAGGCAGATTGGAGATGATTGTAAACTTTCTGGTGGACAGAGAAGGTGCAGTAGAAGAGGTGAGTATTATGGAGATCAGGCTTTATAACACCAATGGAGGGTATGAGGTGTTGCCATTTGTACAATATGGATTGATGGATGCCGTGCTAAAAGCTGCGATGCAGTGGCGTTTTCGCCCGGCTCGCCAGGATGGAGAAGTGGTAAAAGCCTTCACCCGGCAGAGATTTAATTACTAAGTAAT
>SKRK01000051.1 GCA_007118525.1 Balneolaceae bacterium | reverse complement strand
CAGCAACATTTTTGGCACCGCATACAATTTGAACTTTCTCTTTACCTATATCTACGCGGCATACCTGGAGCTTATCGGCATTGGGGTGAGATTTAACTTCAAGTACATCGCCAACAACGAATCCTTCAAAATCTGATCCAATCCGTTCGGACTCTTCAACTTCAAGGCCAAGCAGGGTTAATTTCTCTTCAGTCTGTTCGGGAGTAAGATCAAAGTCGAGATACTGTTTTAACCAGTTGTATGAGATTTTCATTGGAGAGTACTCAGGTAAATAATTTTAATATTTCTTTAACTCAGATATATGCAAAATTTCAATTGGAATAACTTTTACTGCCTCACTTAATAAGTTATTCCTGAATGGTTTGCGGAGCTGTTTAAGATTTAAACTGATTCAGGAAGCGAATATCATTTTCATAAAGAAGACGGATATCATCAATGCCGTAGCGCAGCATGGCAATGCGATCTACACCCATACCGAATGCGAAACCGGTATACTTCTCTGAGTCAACACCTGTGGCATCAAATACATTGGGGTCAACCATACCCGCACCAAGTATTTCGAGCCACTGTCCGCCATTTTCACTACCCCACCAGACATCCATTTCAAGACTGGGTTCGGTAAAGGGGAAAAAGGAGGGACGAACCCTGTATTTTACATCGCTGCCGTACATTAGCCTGGCAAACATCACCAGTGTTTCAATCAATTCACCCATCGTTACGTGCTCATCTACATACAACCCTTCAACCTGGTTAAACTGGAAGTAGGATTTTGCTGTGACAGCTTCATTCCTGAAAACACGTCCGGGCATAATTGATCTCAGCGGGGGCTTTTGTTCCTTCATCAGCCGGATCTGAACGGGCGATGTATGCGTTCGAAGCACAAGGTCGTCCGATTTCGGATCATCAGACTTCCTAACGAAGAACGTATCCTGCATATCCCGAGCCGGATGGTCGGGCGGGAAATTCAGAGCGGTAAAATTGTGAAAATCATCCTCCAGTTCCGGACCGTCAGCAATGTTAAAACCAAGACGAAGAAAGATCTGTTTGATTTCATCGAGAGCCTGCGTAAGGGGATGGAAGGAGCCGGTGAATGAGGGTTCTACAGGAAGTGTAATATCGTCAAGGGCGCCAAACTCCTTTTTTGTAGAAGACTCAAGCTCCTTTTTGGCGGTATCAAATTTGTTTTGAGCCAGGACCTTTACTTCATTCATCGCCTTGCCCACAGCGGCTTTTTCCTGTTTGGGAACGCTGCCCATCAGTTTGAACATCTCCTGAACTTCGCCATTTCTGGATAGAAATTTCAGTCGAAAAGCTTCCAGTTCATCATTGCCGGATAGATTGAAATCCTGGATCTCTTTTTTGAGTTGTTCAATTTTATCGATCATGTAGAAATCTGTTAAAATCTAACCCGGAAGAAGTTAAGATGGGTTAATCTGAAAAGTATGTGATAAAAAAAAACCGGCAAACCTGTTGAGAGATCTGCCGGCTGTAATAAAATGGAAGAAATTAATTTACTGCTTCTTTTACAATGGCAGTGAATGTTTCCGGATCGCGTACAGCAATATCAGCTAACATTTTTCGATTAATTTCGAGCCCGTTGGACTTCATTCCGTGAATCAGTTTTCCGTAGGTGGTTCCGTTTAACCGGGCAGCTGCATTAATACGTGCAATCCAAAGACGTCGAAACATTCGCTTACGAACTTTCCGATCGCGGTACTGGTATTGAAGACCTTTCTCTACCGCATTTTTGGCAACAGTATAAACGTTTTTGCGTCTGCCCCAGTAGCCTTTCGCCTGCTTTAGAATCTTGCGGCGACGGCGACGGGAAGCCACCAAATTTGTTGAACGTGGCATTTTTACTAACGTTTAATGGTTTATAATTTGATTATCCGTAGGGGAGAAGCGCTTTGACAGATTTTACATCAGCATCGTGTACTAATGTATCTTTGCCAAGGTTGTTCTTCCTTTTGGGTGATTTCTTTGTGAGAATATGACGTTTATAAGCTTTTTTACGCTTAATTTTACCGGATCCGGTAAATTTAAACCGCTTCTTGGCGCCGCTATTCGACTTCATTTTAGGCATAGCTTGCTTAATTATCTGAATAATTATAAAGACTGCTAAGATAACAAGGATTATTATCTGATAAAAGAGAAGTTTTAACCTTTTGATGGAGAGAGAATCATAATCATTCTTCGTCCTTCCATGGTTGGGTTTGATTCAATCTTGCTTACGTCATCCAATGATTCTGCAAGTTCTCTTAATAGCTTTTCTCCCTGTTCGGTGTAGAGCATATCACGCCCCCGAAACTGTACAGTTGCTTTCACTTTATCTCCACCCTCAAGAAATTCTCGGGCGTGCCGGGTTTTAAACTCAAGGTCATGATCATCTGTTGTTGGCCGAAAGCGAAGTTCCTTTACCTGTATAGTATGCTGTTTCTTTTTGGCTTCCTTCTCTTTCTTCTTCTTCTCATACATGTATTTGCCAAAATCGATCACTTTACAGACCGGTGGCTTTGCATCCGGAGCTACCTCTACCAGATCCATTTTAAAGGATTCTGCTATTTCCAAAGCTCTTTCGATCGATACAATCTCGTGTTCGTCATCAGGTTTGATAAGGCGCACTTTGGATGAACGAATTTCATCGTTCACCTTTGGGCGATCATCATTCCGTTGTCTTCTCATGGTGTTTCTTCTTGCGATAAGATACCTCTGTATTTTTATTTATGGTTTGGTGGCAGTGAGCGGGAAGTGTTTTCTTCCTTCACCCTATTAAAAAAATCATCAAAAGAAAACGTTCCAATATCGCCCATTTTATGCCTTCTGGCCGATACTGTGCCATTCTCCTTCTCTTTAGCTCCTACAATTAACATATATGGAATTTTTGCATTTTCTGCATCCCTTATTTTTGCGCCAATCATTTCAGAACGGGAGTCTACCTCAACACGAATTCCGATCTCCTTAAACCTGTCGGCACAACTCTG
>SKRK01000055.1 GCA_007118525.1 Balneolaceae bacterium | reverse complement strand
TGGGCCAGGTATGCAAAATGAGTGGAATGGGAGTCGTTGATCAGCCTGAATGTAGTCCAGCCGGTTGGGATTTCGTCGGTTGATAGTTCAAAAATGTATTCGTCTCCTTCATGTCTTGAAATTATCTCAACAACATTGGGAGAGCTGTGGGATGCACTGCTGAGTTCCGAATGCACTTCTTGTCCTGAAAGTACTGCGTCATTTGTAGTGTTTGGCATTTCACTGCAGCCGGCATAAATGAATAGGACCGTCAGAACAGCTATAAAGGGCTTGGTTAAAGATTTAGATAGAAAAGTAGTATAACACATAATGACTTTTGGTTTTAGCTGAAAATTTCAATTCAGCTCTAATATATTGCTGCTCTCTTTGCCAACTCCGTTTTATGTCTTAGATTGGAATCTAAGAGAATTAATTTTTTTCGTTTATGATTGAGCTTAAAATACTTGCCCCGGTAGAGTTACGGGGTACAGCCGGAAACCTGGAGCACTCTTTTCTTGCGGGACCGAAACGGCTCGCTTTGCTTTCTTACCTGATTCTGAATCGCCCCCGAGGCATGCAGCGGAGAGATCGCTTACTTCCGTTACTATGGCCGCAGAAAGGTCAAAAAAACGCCCGAAATGCCCTGAGTAACCTGTTGTACCATATCCGGCAAACACTGGGAGATGAGCTCCTCATTACCCGTGGAACAGAGGAGCTCGGAATTGACAGGTCAAAAATTTATTGCGACGCCCTCGAATTTGAAACTTTGATAGATCAAAGCGACATGCAGCAGGCCGTAAAGCTCTATCGCAGTGATCTGCTCGAGGGTTTACATGTATCAGGCGCCTCTCCGGAATTTGATCAATGGATTGAAGGGGAGCGTGAAAGATTTCGGAAGAGTTATGGGAGTGCACTGGAGGAACTTGCAGAAAAAGATGAAAAACGCGGGAATCTCAAAGAAGCCGCAAGGTGGTGGACGCTGCGAAGTGAGGCTTTTCCATACGATACTCCTGTTGTAAAGCGATTAATAGACATTCTTTCAGCTATGGGCAATCGTGCTGATGCGCTTCGGAAAGCCGGAAATCATGCAGATTTCTTGCAGCAAGAACTGGATCTTAACCGCCGGGAGATTATGGATGAGCTGATACAGGATCCTGGAGAGGCTTCAGGAAAAATTATTCAACCTGTGGCAGCTCCGAATAATAATGATGCTTTAGCGGATCTTGATTTTAAAACAATTGCAATTCTGCCATTCGAAGAGCTTGGCAAACACGAAGAAACATCGAACTTTGCCGGCGGCCTTCATAATGATCTTTTAACGAGGCTTTCCGGTATCTCGTCATTAAATGTAATTTCAAGAACATCTACACTGCAGTATCGGAATACATCAAAACCGATATCACGAATTGCCAGAGAGCTCGACGCAGGAACAGTTGTTGAAGGAAGCATTCAGTTCAGAAGCGGCAGGGTTCGATTGAATATTCAGCTTATCGACGTAAAAAAGGACCGTCATATTTGGGCAGAAACCTACGACAGGGAGTTTACGGCAAAACATTTTTTTGACATTCAAAGTGAGCTGGCTTTAAAAATATCAGACAGCCTGAAAGCAAATCTTACCCCGGATGAAAGAAAAAGGGTATCTGAATGGGCGCCAACAGATGACCTGGAAGCTCACCGGCTTTATACATACGGCCGCAGGCAGCTCGATCAGCGTACCGATAAGGGAATAAAGCGGGCGGTTGAATATTTCCAAAGCGCTGTTGAGCAAGACCCTAAACATGCCCTGGCATGGGTAGGCCTGGCAGATGCCCTCACTCTTCAATACGATTATGGCCATGCAGATAAAGAAAAAAATCTGCCGCATGCCGAAGAGGCAATCAAACGTGCCCTTGATCTCGATCCAATCCTTGCAGAGGCTCATGCATCAATGGGCCTGCTGCATTCTAACCGGCACCGGGGCTCGGCTGCCATCCGCGAGCTGATCCGTGCCGTTGAACTACAGGCGGGTTATGCCGAAGCCCATAACTGGCTGAGCTGGAACTACCAGCTATTGGGTAAGCCCGATAAAGCTCTTGAAAGTGCCAAAAAGGCGGTGAATCTAAATCCCCTGTCACCCGAAGCGGTCAGTAATCTTTCCGTTTCATACTTGTATAATGGTTATCCCGAAAAGGCTCTCTCTGAAGCATTACGTGCTGTTGAACTTCAGCCCGATTGGGGTACATCCGCGTTTTATCACGGATTGGCGCTGTATGAATTGAATAGGTATTCAGAAGCAATACCGGTGCTTCAAGACCTGTCAACCCCTTGGGCCGGGAACGGGCCTTTTGCCACGTTTGCACTTTGCCATATAAAGAATAATGAGACATATAAGGCCAAACAGATCATGAATGAACTGAAAGAAAAAGGAGATATTTTTTCTACAGGCCTGATTTGTGCCGCTCTTGGAAATAGTGATCGGGCACTGGAGCTTTTTCAACAGATAGAGCATTGGGATGACTGGGAAACTCTTTCCATTCACCATCTTTACACGGAAATATTGAAGCCAATCAAAAAGGATCCGCGCTTTAAAGAGATTCGAAACAGTGTTTATAAAAGCAGGGGATTATAGAAATTAATGAACATGGACAATGTCGAACTCTGAAAATAAACACCGTGACTCTGCTATATATCATTTCAGTAATTACGACTCTCCATAAAGCACACCTGGATTCACCACCGGAGAAAATGAACCGGACAACATTTTCCATTGCCCGTGATGTTTTATAAACACACTCATATAGCGCACTTTTCCGGCCATTTTAACGGTTTTCTAAACACACAAAAACCTGCCGATCGTATTTTAAATTGAATTCTGAATAAAACAGATGAGAGTTCAGATTCAATCAATCAATCAATCAAAAATATACATTATGACGGGAGTATATTGCAAGTACATGCCTATCAATGCAATGACTTTAGAGTTCAACTCTATTTATTTCACGGCAACCCGAGGGATTGCATTCG
>SKRK01000165.1 GCA_007118525.1 Balneolaceae bacterium | reverse complement strand
GTCGGATTTTCCGACCACACCATCGGCTCTGCCATCCCGCTCGCCTCTGTAGCTCTGGGGGCCTGCCTCATCGAAAAGCACTTCACCATCGACAAGAATCTGCCCGGCTGGGACCACATGATCTCTGCCGACCCGGATGAGATGAGAGTGATAACCGGGGAGTCAGAAAATATCGTGGCGGCAATGGGATCCGCAAGACGATTGATATCGGAAGAGGAGAAGAAGAAGATGCCGAAAATGAGACGCAGCATTGTAACTGCACGTGAATTGAAAAAAGGAGAAACCATCAAAAAGGAGGATCTGCTTTTTAAACGACCCGGAACAGGAATTTCCCCGGATCAGGAATCGTATGTTGCAGGGCGCAAGGTCACTCACGACCTGCCCGCCGATTCCGTACTCCGATGGACGGATCTGGAGTAGACATACGGTTCGGAATTATTACACTTTTAGAGAATTTTAATCATCTTCATTCGTGTCAAAGAACCTCTATTCTTACAAATATTCGTAACCAGAGTGCTATTTCCGTCAATAGATAGCTTAATAGAGTCCTCTTTTCTAAAAAAACTGCATAAAGGCAAGCTACACCCTAATTAAATTTAACTAATTGGTTGCAGACCCCATTGTTCCTAATCTTAGAAACAAACATCAATTAATTAAGATATAAGTGTAGCATTCTGCAACTATTTGACACCTGATGGATTTCAGGCGTTTAGTACCAGAGAAGACAACATCTATAATTTTTTTAATAATATTCATCTAAAGATTTAAATATATGAACAAGCAATTACTTATTGGACTCGGTCTTGTAATGGCTATATTCCTACTTACAGCTGTCTCTTGTAAAAATTTGACCACAGAATCCAATCTTGACGACTCTCTCGATCCTGTAGAGGAGGTAATGCGTATTAACGGCGCCAACAATGCCACGATCACTGTTAATCGGGCTCAGGACAGTTATTTCAGTATAGACTTTTCAGAAATAAATGAAAACAGCGTAATTGGCAACGGTGAGGGTGAGGGCTGGTGCATCGACTGGCAAAAACCGATCGACTCCAACGGTGGTGTTTACACAAACATTCAGCTCTACTCCACTTATAATGTGAAAAACTGGAAGCCGATCAACTATCTCTTCAACATGATGGATCAGCTGAAACAGGACGATCCTGAGATTACCTACCTGGAAGTTCAGATTGCGATCTGGTTGATGCGCGGAAATCCAATTTTGAACCTTGATACAGTTGATATTGAAGATCTGCCAGCCCGTATGCACGACAACGGAGAGCCTTTATTTAATCGTGAAAAAGTGGATTACATACTCCAGGTTGTTGAATCAGGCTATGAAGATTTTGTGCCGGCAGAAGGCACACGTTTTGCGGTAATCGCGGAAACTCCCGCTGACGTTCAGACCGTGATTACAGTTGTAGAGTAAACAAACCGGAGTTACAGTTTCCTAAACTAAATCCATCAAATTAGTGAGTGATTTCGACCTGAAATCCTTGAAATCAGCCCCGACTAATCCCGGGGCTTTTTCATATCCTTATCTCAAACTCACTTTATTTGTGTAAGTTAGCTTTGTACTTTAAAACAGCCTGACTTTATATTAAAACCAAAACCTATGACCGATTACTTTTCACTGAAAAACAAAACCACTGTTGTTACAGGAGGAATGGGTTTGATAGGCAGCGCCATTACCAGGTCATTGATTGAGTGCGACAGCCGGGTCATTGTGATCGATGTGAATGAACAAGGATATGAGCAGCTGCCAAAATCTTTAAAAGAAAAAATTCATTTTGAAAATCATGACCTGACCGACCTGAACAGTATTGCGAAGGTGGTTGAGGATATCTGGAACAGATATGACGGTATTGATAACTGGATCAACAATGCATATGCAAGAACAGCCGACTGGGGAAATAAGCTTGAAGATGTTACTGTAGAGAGCTGGAGGGAAAACGTTGATGTGCAGCTTAACTCCTACTGCATTATTTCAAATGAAATTGCTAAAAAAATGGCCGGTAACGGAGGCGGGAACATTGTAAATGTCAGCTCTATTCAGGCTCTTAAAGCTCCTGATTTTGAAATTTACAGCGGTACTGAGATGACCTCACCGGCCGCTTACACACCAATAAAAGCCGGTGTACTCATGTATTCCAAATACCTTGCCAGTTACTTCGGGCATCGCAATGTGAGGGTAAATGCCGTGTGTCCCGGCGGGGTTTTTAATAACCAGCCCGAAAGCTTCTTAAAAAGATATAATAAAAAAACTCTGTTAGGCAGAATGGCCACCCCGGAAGAGGTTGCAAGGCCAGTTGTCTTCCTGCTTACAGAGGCATCTTCATACATTACCGGTACCGCACTTACTGTTGACGGTGGCTGGACCGCAATCTGAAATATGATGAAGAAGAAAATCCTTTTTTTTGGTTTGGGATCGATCGGTGCCCGGCACGCCAAACTGCTGCTTGATCATTTTGATGTGGAATTATCTGCCTACAGAACCGGAAAAACGCCTAATACACTAGGTATAAAAGAGTTTTATAGTCTGAAAGATGCCTTTGAGAACAATCCAGACGCGGCTTTTATCACAAACCCAACCAATCTTCATATCGGAACAGCCACGAAGTGCGCCGAACGCTCCATCGACCTGTTTATCGAAAAACCACTCAGCAACAAAATTGAAGGAGTTGATACCCTGATTGAGCTTATCAACCAAAACAGACTGGTAAATCATGTGGCATTCTGCTTGCGCTATCATCCGGTTATTACGCACTTAAAGGAGGTTCTTAAAACGGAAGAGACCTTTTATACACGAACCATCTGTTCATCCTATCTGCCTTCATGGCGGCCCGGTCAGGATTACCGTAAAAGCTACTCGGCTGACCAAGCCCGGGGCGGTGGTGTCATGAATGAGCTTATCCATGAGCTGGACTACAACGAATATCTTTTTGGCAGTACAGTGAGTTTGGAAGGGTCAACCGGGCAGGCCAGTTCT